>JBDRHU010000023.1:0-8889 GCA_043816565.1 Patescibacteria group bacterium | reverse complement strand
AAAGATGTCAACCTATTCCGCCTTCCGGGTGGACAGGTGTTTTGGCTGGTATAATCCCCAAAGTGAAAATAATTTTCTTAAACACCTGGGACTGCGAAATCAAAAAGGGGGTCGGGGAGTTCTTAAAAAAGCAAAGCAGGGATACTGAAATCTTCTGTCTACAAGAAGCTGACAAAAAAACAATTCCTTTGTGCGTGAAAATTTTATACGGATACAATTTAACAACAGAATACAAATATGTCGACAAAAATGACATTTTCCCACTGGCCACATATGTCAGAAAAAATATCGAAATAGAAACCACTAATTCTTTTTTGAAAAGTATAAATAGAATCGGCTTGGCATTACACACTCAACTTAAATACAAGGGTAAAATCATAAATATCTGCAATGTTCACGGGGTCTGTAAACCAGGCGACAAAAAAGACAATCAAAATCGACTACTCCAAACGCAAGAAATAATCAGGGCCTATCAAAAACTGGACGGCCTGAAGATAATCGGGGGAGATTTTAATTTAGATGCCGACACCAAATCGGTTAAACTTTTTGAAAATAACGGCTATATCAATCTGATCAAAAAGCATCAAATTCCAACTACTCGCAATCGACTTATTTGGGATAAATTTCCAAACAACAAACAATACTTTTCTGATTATGTTTTTGTTAGCCCGTCTTTAAAAGTAAAAACATTTTCAGTTCCCAATATCGAAATCTCTGACCATCTCCCCATGATTCTCGAGTTTGATCTCTAAAAACATCTACGCTTAAATACAAACAATCCCTGGCAATCCCTGGAAAAACCCGCTTAAATTCCCCTGAAATTAGGTAGTGGCCACTTCTTTAAAAAGTACCTGTTTGATATAGGACTGGTAGGGGAGATCAAGCTTGTGAGCCCTCACCTTTAGTCTTTCAATTAAAGCTTGAGGTAGGCGAATAGTAACTGGCCTACTAGTAAGCTTTAAATTAGGAAAACTTGCCCTCTCGGCTTGTGACCAATCAAGATAATCGGTGGAATCTGCTTTTTGCCAAAACTCCCGTTCCTCCTTTTCAGATTTAAATCTTGGTATCGATTTAAGCTTTTTTACCATAATTGCTCCTTTCTTTTTTATTAGCTTTCCTTGCTGAAATAATTCTAACTTTTTCGGTTCTCAATGTAAAAACTATAAATAATAATTTATTGTTTGTAGTTTTGCCGAGTAACGAATATCTTTTTTCTTTTTGAGAATGTCTAAAATCTTTCAAAACAATTGCTTTTTCGTCTAAAAAAGCCTCTTCTGATTCATTGGGCGTTATTCCGTGCTTTTGATAGCTTTTGTCAATATTCCACTTGTCCCATTCAAAATCCTTACACTTACCCCAATCAATCATGTATTTATCTTATAAATACTAACTGCCTTTGTCAAGAGCCAGTTTTGAGTGAGATGTTTTTAATTATTTAAATCAAAAGCTTGACAAATCAACAAACTTCATCTTATAATCCAGTCTGACAATTTGGAAAAGCGTTGATCGGTGGTGAAGTAGGGAGAAGAGGTGACAACAGAAAGTGAGCGGTTGATGAAAGCTCATCGAACTCTTTGATCCGAATTACCCACCAGAAGCTGAAAGATTAAAGTTTAAAAACTTAAAGTCTTTCCGGAAGTGTCCGTAATCACACTAGCATATGTCACTTAAGAAACGGAGTATGCAAACAAACAAGCTTTTGTTGTAACCGTTTCCCGATGTATAGTCGGGATTTTTTGTGGAAAAACAACAGAAGGAAAACAAGGTGGTACCGTGAGGAACCCTCACCCTTGTCAGGCAAAAGTAATTTTGTCCAGGGGTGAGGGTTTTTTATTGCTGAGATGCCGGAGCAGTCAAACGGAGCCGTCTGTAAAACGGCTGGTCTTGTGCCTACGAGGGTGCGAATCCCTCTCTCAGCACAAATTATCAATTATTAAAATTTTATGAAGGAAAGAATGGACAGAACAATAATTGGACTTACTCAACAACCGGAACGAGCCGGAGAATTCTCTCCGGAAGTTTTAAGCTGGATGACAACAATTCGGGCACTCTCTCTGACCCCACCAGCAAATCCGGAAAGAACAATGACCACCGCCCAGGAATGTTGGGCAAAAGGAATTCCTTTGCCGGTAATTATCACTCTTTGTCCGGCTATCAAAAATCTAGCAGAACCAAACGAAAGGGGACAAAGTCGTGAATTGGTTCCTCTCACTCCGGAAAATCAACGGCTACAACTTTTTGTGCAAGAATTACTCAATTTTCATTCTGTCTGTAAACAAACACTCGGAATTCCAATTGAAATAATGTTCATGTTTGTAGACCTTCTTGAAGATGAAGCCGAAGCAATGTTTACTAACGCCGAACAAATGCCAACAATTGCAAAAGAGTCTCTTGTTGGAGTAAGACAAACCTTTCAAATAGTAGACCAGAGCCAACCAGGCAAATTTCAAATAGAGAGGTTCAGGGTACCTAAGATAAGCTTGAGATCAAGTGTTCTACAACAGGCAGGCCAGGCTGGTTTCAATCATGAAAAAGCGATGAGGCAAGCAACACTAGAGATGCTAACCCCTGGCTCGGGAACATTTGATCTTTTGGTTAAGCATCTGCGGCTAAGCAAAGACTCTCCTCTTGTTGAAACAGGATTTCAGACAATCGCTAGTGCCAGGACAATCTGGACGCGAGTGGAGTTTCTTCTCGCCGAATTTATCGCTGACGGACAAATCCTGCCTGAGATTATGAAAAGTCAAAACAGGAAAGTATTCCAGGGACAAAGTACCCCTCCTCCCATTTTTGTTTGTAGCAGTACCAGAAGTGGTGGTATCCAAATGGAGATGGATGGCTTTTGTTCAACAGATACAAATGGTGGAGCGATCGCCATATTTAAAAACGTTGGCAGATGGGAATCTCCACCGCATACAGAAACCATTGGCTAAGATCGCCCTAGAGCATAGGCGATAGAGGTTAAGACTGAAAGCTGATATTATTGGAGCAGGGAAAAATGAAAACATTCGACAGCATTGCCCAAAAACTTAAGAAACAGGGGATTACTTTTGAGGAAGTTACCTTCCCCGATCACTCGATCTCCGCCAGACAAACGGACACCTCCCTGGAGGGCAACTATATTCCCAAGGAAGCAGTTAAAACGATTATTGTCAAAACCACAAAAGGATTGACGGCCGTCATTCTTAAGGGAAATAGTAGAATTGACCAGGAAGCTTTGAAAAATATCGTCGGCAAGTGGAGTGTTATTCCTCCCGGAGTCCTAGAAGAAAAAACTGGATTTCTCCCAGGCTGTGTTTGCCCATTTGATCTTGAAATCCCCATTTTGATTGACCAGGAGCTCTTTGACCTTACTAGGTGGAGCACCGGAACTGGCAATATCAATAAGGGTATAATACTAGAAAGGGACAGCGCCCTTGAGGCGATTGGAAAGTTCAAAACCGTCAAAATCGCTGAATCGGAAAAAATGAAAACAGATTCTAATTCGGCCAAAGACAAAATCAACCTAATCATCAGAAACTGCGAGGAGGTCTTGATCAAGGAAGACCTGGAGGCTTTGATTACTTCTGGAACACCGCTTAGACACTACATTGGCTTTGAGATTTCTGGCAAGGTTCATCTGGGAACCGGCTTAATGTCGATGGGAAAGATTGCTGATTTTCTGACCGCCGGAGTTGACTGCACTATTTTTCTGGCTGATTTTCATTCATACCTTAATAATAAGCTAGGAGGGGATTGGAACAATATCCGCTTGGCCACCGAAGAATACTTTAAAGAAGGCCTAATTGCTTCGTTGAAATGTTTTGGGGTTGACGACAATCAAGTTAAGTTTGTCACCGGCAAAGAACTTTACACTGATAACTTGGTCCACTGGGAAACCTTCATGGAGGCCGGCAAGCACATTACTCTGTCGCGAAACCTGCGCTCAATCTCGATCATGGGAAAATCCCAAGGAACCGATGTTGATATGGCAACTCTTTTTTACCCGCCCCTACAGGTGGCCGATATTTTCACTCTTGGAGTCAATTTGGCCCACGCTGGCATTGATCAGCGCAAAGCTCATGTCATTGCTCGTCAAGTGGCCAACAAACTAACCATTAACCCTCTTAAAGATAGTAGGGGAAAGATAGTCGCTCCGGTAGCTATCCACCAAAACACCATCGCTGGCCTAACTGCCCCCAGCAAAGACATTGGGCAGAAAGAAGCCGATCTGGCCGCCATTGAACTAAAAATGAGCAAGTCCAAGCCCAACTCGGCTGTCTTTGTCCACGACTCACCGGAGGAAATTGAAAACAAAATCAAGGGCGCCTATTGTCCACCGGAGGAACTGGCCTTCAATCCAATTATCAACTGGGTTGAGAATTTGGTTTTCTGGGGAGAAAAGGAAGGCGAATTTGTCGTTGACCGACCAACCAAATTTGGCGGTTCTAAAACTTACCAATCGGTTGAGAAATTGAAAAAAGATTACCAATCGGGCGAACTTCACCCAATGGATCTGAAGACAGCTGTTGCCAGCTGGTTAATTAAAAAACTAGCACCGGCCAGAAACCACTTTTCCTCCGGTAGGCCCAAAAGGGGACTGGAACTTATCAACCAGCTTTTACCAAAAACATAGAACATGGTCAAACTGCCCAAAGTACCAAGAAAAATCATTTACTATCTGGTTTTGGGCTTAGTCTGGGAAATCTGGTTACTGTTTCGATCTAGTAATTGGATTGATTTTCTACTACTGCCTTTAGGTCTGACGGTCGGCTATTTAATTTTGGAAATCAATTGGCCATTTAAGGGTAAGGCTATTGAAAAACAACTACCCTTACTTTTGTTACCGTTGACTATCTTTATTCTCAGCTCGACTCCGGGGGTTTTTGAGAAGGGCCTAATTGTTTGCCTGAATCTTCGGCTTTTTGTTGATCTTCTTGACAAAGGATAGTAATCCAAAGATAATGAACCGATGGTGAAAATTGTTGTTGATCCGAATTTGTGCATCGGTTGCGGAGCTTGCACTATGATTGAAGAAAATGTTATCAAGATTGATCCTAAAACCGGCAAGGCCAAAGCAATTGCTCCAGTTAAAAACCAAAAAACAGCTCAAGAAATTATTGATATTTGCCCAGTTAGGGCAATCAAGGAGGAAAAATGACCAAAGATAGAAAAGTTAATAACACTAGTTTAATAGTTGTCGGTTTACTGATCGTGGTTGCCTTTTTAATCGGCAACATTAGTGGTCGGGAAAAAGGTGGAGAGGTCGTCGGAGAACAGAGCAAGGATGTTGCCGGTGCTGTTGCTTTTGCTCCGACTCAATCAGACAAACCAACTCTAGAGTTCTACGTGATGAGTTTTTGCCCCTTTGGCAATCAAGCCGAAACCGGTTTAAAGCCAGTGGCTGAACTATTGGGAGACAAAGTCGATTGGCAACCTCGCTACATTATCGACAAGCAAAGCAAACCTCAGTTGGAAGAAATCTGCCAAAGTCGAATTTACGACCAGGCTACTTGCCAGGGCTATGTTGATCAGGGTTACTTTCCTAACTTGGAAGCCTGCAAACAGCGCTTTTATACCACCGCTACTGAGTGTTTTGAAAAAACGACTGCTGATTGTTTAGCTACCGAAGATGGCAACTATTACTGTTCCCTTCACGGCAAAAAAGAGCTTAATCAGAATGTTAGAGAAATCTGTGCCTGGAATCAAACCGAAGACAAAAATCAGTGGTGGCAGTTTGTTGACTTGGTCAACAATGGTTGTCAGTTAGAAACAGTTGATCAGTGTTGGCAGGCCAAAGCTGATGAGGCCAAGTTGGACAAGGACAAGATTCAGGAGTGTTTCAACACTCAGGCAATTGAGTTACTTGACAAGGAAGTGGCCGCCACTCAAAAGGCCCAGGTTTCCGGATCACCCAGTGTCTTTATCAATGGAGTTAATTACCCGGGAGACGAGGCCTATGCCAGTGAAACTGCTCAGTTGAAAATTGGTGATCAACTATTCGCCCAAGCGGCCTATCGAACACCTGAAACCTACAAACAGGCTGTTTGTGCTGCTTTTGAGAAACAACCAAAAGAGTGTAAAACGGAGCTGGCTTCAGAAGTCACCGCCGGTGATCCTGGATCTTGTGATTAATGCCTAGACTTAACGCTAAACAATTAAGAGTCAGTCAGCCCGAAGGGGTTGATGTCAAGCAAGTCTCTCGTTTGCCGATTAGTCTGGTTCTGGACAACGTCCTGGACACTTTCAATATCGGTTCGTTTTTCAGACTAGCCGATGCTGTTTCCATTCAGAAGATTTATCTTTGTGGCCAAACAGTGACGCCACCAAATGTTAAAATCCATCGGGCCTCAATCGGCACTTGGCGTTGGCTGGACTGGGAACACCACTACTCAACGGTAGATTTGGTTAAGAAATTAAAAAAAGAGGGCTGTTTAGTGGTAGCCGCTGAACAAAGTCAGAATAGTTTAAATTACACCGATTTTAAGATTAAAACCCCAATTGCTCTAGTGGTTGGTCATGAAAGCACTGGTATTTCTAAAGAGGTTTTAAAAGAAGTCGATCAAACACTCGAAATTCCACTTTTGGGAGTCAACAAATCCCTAAACGTTTTAGTGGCCGCCTCAGTTATTCTATATGACTGGGTAGGGCAGTTACGCCCTTGAACCTTGCCCTCTCTTCTACTATAATGTAATTACCGCTCGTCGGATATTTTTTTGTCAAAGTGATGGCTAAAAAGAACAATTATACTAGTGAGCAAATCGTCGTTTTGGAGGGCCTGGCACCGGTTCGAAAAAGACCGGCCATGTACATCGGTACTACCAGCTCGGTCGGTCTTCACCATTGTCTTTATGAAATCGTTGACAACTCAATTGACGAAGCCTTGGGGGGCTTTGCCAACAACGTCTGGGTAGTTCTTCACAAAGACCATTCCATTAGTGTTGCCGACGATGGTCGAGGTTTCCCGATTGACGTTATGCCCAAATATGGTAAATCGGCCCTGGAAATTCTGATGACTAAGCTTCATGCCGGTGGCAAATTTGAAGGCCAGGCCTACAAAGTCTCTGGTGGTTTGCACGGAGTCGGCTCAAGTGTTGTTAACGCCCTGTCTGAATGGTTGAGGATGGAAATCAGACGAGACGGCAAGGTTTACACCCAAGAATACCGTCAAGGAGCCCCCCAATCTGACATTAGCACTGCCAAAAATTCCAAGGTCAGCACTCTTTCTGAACTAGTTCCGGTTAGTGTTACTGGCTCAACCACAACTTTTAAGCCAGACCCGACAATCTTTAAAGAAACGGTCGAATTCAGTCCCAAGACCATTAAAAAGTCACTTCGAGACCGAGCCTATCTAGTTTCCGGGTTAAAATTCCACTTCTATAACGAGCTGGACAACAGTCAGTATCACTTTTACTTTGAAGGCGGAATTGTCTCTCTGGTCAAATCCTTAGGGCAAAACAGAAATGTTCTCCATCCACCAATTCTACTTAAAGGCCAAGAGGATGACAAAGAAATTGAAGTCGCCATTCAATACAACGATGGTACTCGGGAAGCGGTTTCTTCCTTTGTCAATATCATCAATACCGCCGAAGGTGGTACTCACTTGTCTGGCTTCAAAACTGCTCTAACCAGATCAATCAAAGACTATGCTCAAAAAGCCGGTTTGTTGAAAAACGGCAAAACCGGAGACATCAGTGGCGAAGACACTCGTGAGGGATTAACGGCGGTCATTTCTTTGAAAATGCCTTCCAAGGAGCTCCAGTTTGAAGGCCAAACCAAAGGCAAGTTGGGCAACAGCGAAATCCAACCCTTTGTTGCCAAGGTGGTTAAAAAAGAACTGGATACCTATTTTGAGGAACACCCCAATGAAGCCAAAATGATCGTCAGTAAAATCATGATCACTCTGAAGGCTAGAAATGCTGCTCGGGCCGCCCGAGAGGCAGTCATGCGCAAGGGTGTTTTTGATTCGATGGGTCTGCCAGGAAAACTATCTGACTGTCAATCAAAATCGCCTGAAGAATCCGAAATTTTCATCGTTGAAGGTGACTCCGCTGGTGGCTCAGCCAAGCAGGGGAGAGATCGTCGATTTCAAGCCATTTTGCCTCTGCGAGGAAAGATTCTTAACACCGAAAAAGCCAGGTTAGACAAAATCATTGAGTTTGCCGAGCTGAAAGATTTGGTGGTTGCTCTGGGGATGGGAATAGGGGAGACGGTTAATCCAAGCAAGCTCCGTTATCACCGAGTGATTATCATGACCGATGCCGATGTTGACGGTGCTCACATCGCCACTTTGTTATTGACTTTTTTCTATCGTCATTTACCCGAAGTTATCGAGGGTGGCTATTTGTATCTGGCTCAACCACCGCTTTATAAAATTACCATCGGTAAAGACTCTAACTATGTTTACACCGAGGAGGACAAGGATCTAGTTCTGGCAAAAGCCAGTGGGGGAGTCAAACCGTCCTTGCAACGCTACAAGGGTTTGGGAGAAATGAACCCAGAACAACTCTGGGAAACCACCATGAATCCGCAAAAACGAATCATGAAACAAATCGGTGTTGAGGATGCTCAAATGGCCGATGAAACTTTTGAGATTTTAATGGGGGCCGATGTTCCGCCCAGGCGTCACTTTATTCAAACCAACGCCAAAATGGCCGAATTGGATATCTAATAAATTTAATTTAAAAAATGGAAAACAACAGCAAAAACGTCATTCCCGCTCAAATTACTAAGGTAATGAAAAAAGCCTATTTGGATTACGCCATGAGCGTTATTGTCCAAAGAGCTTTACCCGACGTCAGAGACGGGCTTAAACCGGTCCACCGCCGAATTCTTTACGCCATGCACCAAATGGGGCTGACCTCTTCCGGCCGACACAGCAAATCAGCCAAAATCGTCGGTGAGGTGTTG
>JBDRHU010000022.1:0-5255 GCA_043816565.1 Patescibacteria group bacterium | reverse complement strand
TTGACAGTCTGCCAGAACTTGTGGTTAAATACCAGCAGTGAAGAATGGTAAAGCCCTAGGCTTGATAGTCTTTATTCTTTTCTCCTTAATCGGCCTGTTTTTATTGGCTCGATATGCCGTTCCCCAGGTATTGGTTTACTTAACTCGAGCGGCTAAACCAACCGACTACTCTTTGGCTAACTCATACGTGTTTGGATCTCCTTTGGTGGCTCCGGCTGATGGGCAGACCAAAGTTAGAGTTAATGTCTTTCTACTTAATGATCAAGGCCAGGGGGTGTCAGACCAGAATTTGACCTTGGCGGTTAAACCAAAAGCAAGCTCAACCGGTAATCCCCAAGTTCAAGATGTTCAACCGGTTAGCGATAAGTTCGGAAAAGCCGTTTTTGAGGTCGTTAGCACCTTCCCAGGACAGTTTGTTGCCCAAGGGATGGTAGATGGACTAGAGTTGCCCCAAACAGTCACCTTGACGTTTAGGTGATACCCCTTTAACACTTTGAATTCGAGACTTTACATCTCCTTGACAGATGTAAAGGATTATCTGTACAATCTTTACATCTATGGTAGGTAAGTATGTGCAACAACTTGGCGGATACAGGGCTTTTATCCCCGAACGGTTTCCCACGAAAGACCAGTTGGCGCTTAGCCCTCAGGTTGTAAGTTTGCTTTCAAAAGCGGATTTGCTAGTGGGGAAGTTGGATGGAATAACTCAACTGGTGCCAGACATAGACTTTTTTATTTTTATGTATGTGAGAAAGGAAGCGGCCTTGTCGACTCAAATAGAAGGAACCAGGGCAACGATGATAGACTCAATTAGAGCAGACGCCAAACTTGAGATGAATTTGCCGGATGATGTTGGCGATATTCTTCAGTATATCAAGGCCATGAACTTGGGTTTACGAAGACTTGAGGCACTGCCCCTTTCCTTAAGGTTGATAAAAGAGATTCATAAAACTTTATTACTTGGAGGTAGACAGACGCATTTTTCTGATCCGGGAAACTTTAGAAAAACCCAAAACTGGATTGGTGGCAACTCACCGGAGACGGCTCGATATGTACCGCCTCCACCGGAAGATTTGATGAGAAGTTTGGGCGATATAGAAAACTTTTTTTACGAAAATTCGAGTGTTCCGATACTGGCAAAGGCAGCGTTAATACACTCCCAGTTTGAGGCAGTGCATCCGTTTCTGGACGGCAATGGTCGGGTTGGACGCTTACTAATAACATTCTATTTGTGTCAACAGGGTGTTCTTGAGAGACCGGTTTTGTACCTGTCTGAATACTTTAAAGCGCATCGTGAAAGTTATTTTGAACTTCTGCATTCGTATCATCAAAAAGGAGGGGTGGACAGGTGGGTTAGTTTTTTTCTACAAGGAGTAATAGAGGTTTCAAAAGACGCCATTAACACTTCAAAAGAGATAAACAATTTGTGTCGAAAAGATGCTAAAAGGATTCAGTTTTTGGGGCGGTCAGCGCCAAAAGGTACCAAAATCCTTGAAGAGCTATATCGATTACCCGTTGTTAATGTTAACACTATTCAAAAATGGTTGAGAACTACCAGAGCAACGGCTAACGCATATGCAAATAAATTTGTCGAACTGGGCGTGTTGGTACAACAAGATGTGTCTGTTGAATACGGACGAACATTTGAATACAAGGAATATTTAGATATTTTTAGATCGAGATAGATTTCTTTCAGGGAATTTCTAATTTCTAATTATTCTAGTCACCCCAGTGTGTAAAAGGTAGAGCGTCCGTGTTGGTGGCCTCGGAGTAGTCCTTTTTTGATCATTTTGGAAGTTAGTTTAGCGACCGCCTGCCGGCTGATTTTGAATTTTTCTTGGAAATCTTGGCTAGTCAGTTTGGGTTGGGAAACCAACAGACGAAGAACTTCTTCTTCTCGCTTGCTGACCACGATTTGGCTCGAAGGGGGAGTTAGTTTTGGCAAATGATTAGTCAGTTGATCAATTTTTCTTTTAACGGCTTCAAGGCTTTGTTTTACTCCTTCGGCGAAGTAAACCAACCATTCGCTTAAGTCTTCGGATAAATTAGTTTTTTGGATTGCTTGGTAGTAGGCGGTGCGGTCGGCGTCATAATAATCGTCAAGTGTAAAAAAGCGTTTAATGTCAAAATTTTCTCGAAGAAGAACCAAGGTGGCAAGAGCGCGGGCGCTTCGACCGTTGCCATCAACAAAAGGATGAATCCAAACCAGGCGATAGTGGCAGACAGCCGCTTTAATGATTGGGTTGAGGTGGGCGGGAGATCGTTGGTACCACTCAAGCAATTCGGTCGTTAGCGCCGGTACCACTTTTGCCGGTGGGGCGAGATAGCTGATTTTTCGAGTTTTAGGATTGCCAATCGCTACCGGCACTTTCCGGAATTCATTGGTCGGTTCGGCGTTTGGCAAGCCTTTCATAATCCAATTGTGGATTTGGATGACATCTTTTGGTTCCAAAACAGCCTTGCTTTTCAATTTTTCCAGTCGAAGCAAGGTTTGGAAGTAATTTTGGACCTCTTTTTGTTCGTGGCGAGTACCAATGGACTTTTGGTTTAGAAGAACTTGCGAAACCTCGTTCAGGTCAAGAGAATTACCTTCGATACTGGTTGAGGCCTGGACGCTTTCCAAAAGCGCCTCTCGGCGTAGTTTTACTTCCCACTGAGGAATCAACGGCGCCTGCTCGATTGCTTGGCGAAGGGCATTTATTTCCGAGAGCAAGAAGGTCAGATAGTCAGTGTAATGAAACTGGGGTTGATATATTCGTAAACCTTTATTCTTCATTTTCAGTTCTATTCTAAACCTAATTTTGTCTATTTGTCAACCAGATCAACATTATTCGTCAATCTTCTTGGATGATCACAAACCGGAGGTAGAGGTTTTGGTGGTGGGCGACGTCTGAGTAAACGAGAAGCGATGAAAGCAATCGAGACCGACAAAAGTAAAATGACTGTTTTCCAGTCTAGTAGGGTTCTGAAGAGCCATTTTAACAACTGGTTTATCTTGGTAAACAGCTGAAGCAGGAACCACTGCCACCAAGACAGAGCCGTGAATTCGAGAGTATTGCTTTTGGAAACCATATTTTCGTTTTCCAGTTTTGGTCCGACGAAAAAGCGCCACTGGCTTGATTTTTGAGTTGGCAGGTTGAAAGCAAAGTCACCCTTGTTGTCGGCAGTTATTTCTAACCCCGGCCCTTGCCGAGCGAAAGCAACCGGGACAACAACATCAATAATTTCTCGCCACCAAGATCGTTCCTCTTCAAACAGGTAAACTTCAATTTGGGCATTGGGAAAGGTCCGGCCGTTAGCCTGGACCATTTCATTTTGTTTAAAAATTCCTTGACTGATTGACAGGCTAGGGGAAAGAATAATCCCCTTAATGACAGTTTTGGTTTGGGGCATTGGGGCCGGGAAGCACAAGGGGTTGTTGGCGGTTTGATCGGTGTCGTAGCTTAAAAAACAGAAATCCCCGGTTTGGAGGGGGGCCAGGATTGAATTAAAGTAAAAGATTCCTTCTTCGTTGGCCATGGTGTGAACATCGATATTGCCCTCGGTGGAGTAAAAATCAACCTTGGCCCAAGGGGAGGTCAGCCCTTCAAGATCAAACAGAAAGCCACCGATGTAGGCACTAACCGCTACCGAAGCCCCGGCAGGTAGATTAAAACGATTAATGGTGCTGGTTTGCTCGAGGATATCAACACCGTAAGCCGATCTGGTACCGGCCAACAGCAGGATTAGTAAACCGGAGACTAGCCTAAGCCAGGTTTTAACTGGATTAGGAGTTGTCGGGTTGGTGATCATCCCGACCTTCTAAACTGCTTTGATCAGTTTCGGTGTAAGGCTGTTTTTTTCTTTTCAGGTAGACAGTCAGCAGTAGTAGGGCAACGACTACCAAGACAACCACCAGGATCAATCTCCAGGGAATTACCCAGAAGTAGGCGATCGCATTTAGACTACCCCCTTGACTGCCATAACTGGCCTCCAGGGTGGCCTTGTAACGGCCCAGCAACCACTTTTGGTCCCATTGATTTTGATAGCTTCGGGATTGACCGGGGAAGATGTTTTTGTCTTCCATTGATAGCTTGGTTTTTAACTTGCCAAAGAGGTTGTAGATTTTGATTTCACCGACTGGCTTAATGTGAATATCAGACAAGTTTTCAATTTCGGTTTCAATTGGAATTGGGCCGAACTCGGAAAAGTGGGGGATAGTCATTCGACTAACAAAAGCTTCCTGGTTAACATCACCATTGATGGTCAGATAGATCAAGCTGGCGACACTAGGAATGACCTTGGAAGCACTTTCCTGGCCCTCAATCGTGCCTTCGGCCGGTTGATAGACAACGGCGGCATAGCGACCACCGGGCATGGCATCCTCGGGAACGACAATTACTAGATCCAGCTCTTTGGTTTCGCCTGGTTTGAGGACAAAGCGTCGGGGAGAAACATTAACCCATCCGGACAGTGCCCAGCGATTATCCAATTGTTCTCCAGTTAAAAAGGCTGGAGTGCCTTTGTTGTCTTGGACAATGAAATCAACCAGGTTGGCTTCCAATTCCATTGGTTCGCCACCTAGGTTACGGACTTTAATCTGTCTAGTAACCACCTCGCCAGGATCGGCACTCAAGTCCTCAATCCGAGGAGGAATGGCCGACATTTGAATCAGGTTTTGAGCCCAGAGTGGTTTGGTGACAAACAAAAACGAAAGAGCAATGACGGTTAGTTGGGCAAGCTTTTTAATCATGATTTTTTGTTTTTAAAAGGTAGCCGAGGCGATATAGGTAACCGCATTAGTATATGTGCCGGCCTCTTGGGTGGCACTGACAATCACCCGATAACAGACATAGGCGTTTTCGGAATCGGCCACAGTGGTGGACGAAAATATCTCTTGGCTGGTTTCGACGGCGTTGTTGTCGGCAAATTGTTTGGCACAGAAAGTACCGGTACAGCCACTGTCTGCAGTAGTGTATTCGAAAGGAATGACAGCGGCATCAGAGTTTTCCAGCGAATAGCCAAAACCTTTTGTTCCTGTGGTTGACCATTCATCGTAATCACTCTCGCTACAATCGCCGGTGTCTCCTAGAGTGTCGTCGATGTCGTTAGTGCCCAGACCGGTACTGGTAATGACCCTTAATTGATCTGATTCAAAAGCGGTCACCGAATAGCCACCGTCGGCATTAGTAGAAACCGTTAGGTTTTGGGCAGCATCAGTAAAGTTAGTGATCGAAACACTGCCAAAGGGAACAGTAGTGGCGGTCGTGGTGACG
>JBDRHU010000021.1:0-9983 GCA_043816565.1 Patescibacteria group bacterium | reverse complement strand
GATTAGAGAGTTAAGTCGGATTAATCCCAAGGAGAGTTTGAAAAATATTGCCAATTCGGCCGTTAGCCAGACACTGGTCCGATCGGTTAACAATTCGTTGACGATTATTTTTATGTTGACCGCCTTGGTAATTTTGGGGGGCGAGTCAACTCGTTGGTTTGCCACTGCTCTTTTGATTGGGACTGTTACTGGCACCTATTCTTCGACCTTTACTGCAGTACCTCTGTTGCTGGTGTTTGAGAGAGTCTTCAAAAAGAGGAAATAGTCTTTGTTGTCTGTCACTCTGATCCGCCGGCCGGCGGAGAAGCAATCCCTCAACACCAGATCGCCACGCTCACTTCGTTCGCTCGCGATGACATAAAACCCTTTCGGTCAAACATTCTTTGGTGTTTTTGTCCTTGTCTTCTTCGACTTCTTCAAAGAGTGTTTTTAGGATTTTGCCTATCTCTGGTCCTGGTTTTATCTTCAGGATTTTCATGATATCGTTGCCATCGATTTTTAAGTCTTTTATCGAGAATGGTTGTTTTTGAACTTCTATCAATCTTTTTTTGAACAGCTCGGTTCGCCAAGAAGTTTCAGGAACTCCACTGCCGAGTCGATCTCCGGTTCTTATGTCTAATATGTCCTGGAGGTTATCAGTTCCGACTCTTCTTATAAATCTTCTAATGGCCTTGTCAGTTTGTTTTTCGTTGGGAGTAAATTGGTGCCAGCGGACCAGAGTATAGAGCTGGTCAATCTGTTTTTTAGAGAACCTTAGCCTTTTGCCGATTTCCTTGGTCATAATCGCCCCGGCAACCTCGTGGTTGTGGAAGGTTCTTTCCTCCCCTTCTCCTTGGGCGGTTTTTGGTTTACCAATGTCGTGAAGTAGAGCCGCTAATTTTACAATCGGGTTTTTGGACGGACAGTGCTGGAGAGTTTTGAGATTGTGGGTCCAAACGTCATCGGTGTGGTGTTTGGCCTGGTCTATCCCTCGGCCTTCTATCAACTCGGGAATGATTCGCTCTAGCAGTCCGGTGTTGTAAAGCAGGGTAATGCCATCGGCCGGATAGTCACTGGAGAGTAACTTTAACAACTCGTCTCGGATTCCTTCTTTGGCAATATCATCGATTAGTTTTGAGTTTTTTTTGATTGACGATAAAGTTTTAGCTTCAATCATGAATCCCAATTGGGTAGCGATTCTAACCGCTCGAATTAGTCTCAGCGCATCCTCTTGGAATCTTTGGTCGGGATTACCAACGGTTCTGATGATTTTATTTTTAAGATCTTTTTGGCCTTGGTGGGGATCAATTATCTTTTGAGCTAGCCAGTCGATGGCGATGGCATTGATGGTTAGGTCTCTTCTTTGCAGGTCTTCCTCAAGAGTTTTGCCCCAACTAACTTGATCCGGCCGTCTCTTGTCGGAGTAGCCTTGTTCGGTTCGATAGGTGGTGACTTCAAAAATATCAGTCTTTTTTTTGCCGGTAACAATACTGACAGTACCAAAACGATTATTGTAGAAACTGTTTTTGGGAAACAGAGCCTGGACCTGTTCTGGTTTGGCATTGGTAGTCAGGTCCCAGTCGCTAACCGGGTATTGAGTAATTAGGCCTCGGGCTGAACCACCAACAATGTAGATTTCAAAGCCGGTCTTGTTAAAAGCCTTAACCAGATCAATCACCTTTTTTGGTGGAGAGTCAATTTTGGCCATGGTAGACTAATTGTAAACCAAAAAGGATGAAGAAAAAATGGCTAATTCAAAACAAGCATCGGGTTGATGGTGACTGGTCGGACGATCGAGTACTTAATTTGCTTTTAAAAAACAGAGGGATTAAGCCAGCCGATCGGGTTGCTTTTTTGAATCCGGTTTCACCGGAAAAGATCACTGTCAAGCAGGCAGGGTTGACTTCTTCGTCGATTTCTTCGGCGGTTAAGCTGATTAAGAAAACTAAGGGGCGGATTGTTATCTATGGTGATTATGATGTTGACGGCATTTCGGCCACCGCCATTTTATGGGAAGCTTTGTGGAAGAAGGGTTTTAACGTTTGGCCTCATATTCCTAGTCGTTTTGAGGAAGGCTATGGTCTGAATTCGGAATCGGTTGTTAAGTTAAAGGAAGATAATCCCGATCTGGAGCTGATCATTACTGTTGACAATGGTATCGTTGCCAACCAAGCAGTTAAAACGGCTAAGGATTTGGGAATCAAAGTCATCGTTACTGACCATCATTTGGCTGGCAAGAAATTGCCTCCTGCCGACGTTATTATTCACTCGACTAAGTTGTCGGGAGCCGGGGTAGCTTGGTTTTTAGCCCAAGAGTTGGGAGGAGACGGTTTGGATTTGGCCGCCTTAGGAACGGTAGCGGACCTATTACCACTTTTGGGAATTAATCGATCGTTGGTAGTGGCAGGATTAAAACAGTTGAACAAAAAAAGTAGACTGGGGTTAAAAGTTTTATCCGATTTGGCCGGAATTGGCGAAAAATCGCTTGACGCTTGGTTGGTTTCCTATGTTTTGTCTCCTCGGTTAAATGCTGCTGGTCGGTTGGAAACCGGCCTGGATGCTTTACGGTTGTTGTGTACTAATGATTTGGTCAAAGCCAGAAAATTAGCCCAGTCGCTGGAGAAAATTAACAAAGAAAGACAGACTTTGACCTTTGATGGTTTTGCTCAGGCGACCAAATTAGCTGAGAATCAATCAGAGAATGTGATTGTTATCACCGAAGAGTTTTTCCATCAAGGGATTATTGGTTTGATTGCTGGTCGTTTAGTTGAAGCGTTTTCCAAACCGGCCCTGGTTTTAAGTTGTGAAGGCGATCTGGTTAAGGGTTCGGCCCGATCAGTGACTGGTTGCGATCTTATGGCCTTGTTGGGCAGTGGCCGGGAGTTTTTGATTGATCTGGGTGGTCATCCGTTAGCGGCTGGTTTTACTTTAAAAAAGGAGAAGTTAGCGAGTTTTGTTGTCCAGGTTAAAAAATGGGCCCAGAAGAATTTAGACTCAAAACTTTTGGCCAAGGAGTTAAAAATTGATTGCCGAATTGACCTGGCAGTTTTTAACAAGAAGTTCTATCAACTGGTTCAAAAAATGGCGCCGTTTGGAATGGGCAATCCGGAGCCGGTTTTTTTGGTCAAGGGACTAAGACTGGTTGAGTCTCGACTTCTGGGTAAGGAGGGTAAACATTTGAAATTGTTTTTGGACGATCCGGAAACCAAAGTTGTCGAGAAAGTTTCGGCCGAGGCAATTGGCTTTGGCTTGGGAGATTTTGATCAACAATTAAAACCTGGAGTTTTGCTTGACCTGGTGTTTACCGTTGACCTTAACCAGTGGCGGGGTCGAGAGACCTTACAGATGAAGTTAAAAGATTTGAGTCTGGCTTAGTTTATTTAGCCTTGATATAATTTGAGAGTAAAAATACGATGAAAAGAACCTTGATCGCTGAAACTCCCAAGTTGGTTGGCAAGAAAGTCAGGCTTTGTGGTTGGGTTAGTAACAAACGAGACCACGGCAAAATAACTTTCATTGACTTAAGGGACCGAACCGGTTTAATTCAAGTGGTCGGAGTTAGTGGTTTATCTAACCTTGGAACAGAAGATGTGGTTGAGATTAATGGTTTGGTCAAGGCCAGGCCGGAAAAAATGGTTAATTCCGAACTGGCTACTGGCCAGGTTGAACTGGAGCTTGCTGATTGTCAGGTCTTGAGTCAAGCCAAGAGTCTGCCGATGCCAATTGATGGAGATGGATTAGACATCGAAGAGAGAGTTCGGCTCAAGTATCGGTATTTGGACCTTAGACGATCAAGAATGACTAGTAATATCAGGAAAAGAGGAGAAATGGTTCAGTTTATCCGTGAGTATCTGACCGGCAAGGAGGATTTTGTCGAAATTGAAACTCCGATTTTAACTAAAACAACACCGGAGGGGGCCCGTGACTTTTTGGTTCCATCTCGACTCCAGGTGGGGAAATTTTATGCTCTACCACAGAGTCCTCAACAATATAAACAACTGTTGATGGTGGCCGGCTTTGAACGATATTTTCAACTGGCCAGATGTTTTCGAGATGAAGATGCCCGAGCTGATCGGGCTTATGGAGAGTTTACTCAACTTGATATCGAAATGAGTTTTATCGAGCAGGAAGACATTTTATCTTTAATTGAGCAAATGTATACCCAGATGATCAAGAAGGTTTTTCCCCAAAAAAAAGTTACTCAAACGCCCTGGCCTCGATTAAAGCATCGGGAGGCGATTGAAAAATACGGAACCGACAAGCCGGATTTGAGGAAAAACAAAAAGGACTCAAACGAGTTGGCTTTTTGTTGGGTGATCGATTTCCCTTTGTTTGTTGAACAGACAAAGGAAGATTTCTTCCACGGCTCTGGGAAAGCTCGTTTTGCTCCTTCGCACCATATGTTTACCGCTCCCCACCCGGAAGATATTGCTCTTTTGGACACCAAACCAATGGCGGTTCGGGGATTACAACACGATTTGGCTTTAAACGGTTTTGAGGTTGCTGGTGGCAGTATTAGGATTCATCAATCCCAAGTTCAGGACAAGGTTTTTGAGTTAATTGGTTTTTCCAAAACTCAGAAAGAGCAGTTTGCTCATCTTCTGGAGGCTTTTAGCCATGGTGTCCCGCCCCATGGTGGAATTGCATCTGGGATTGACCGTCTGGTGGCGGCAATCTTAGGCGAGCCCAGTTTGCGAGAGGTAATGGCCTTCCCTGTTGCCACCTCTGGAATGACGGCGGTAATGGATGCGCCTAGTCAGGCCACCAAAGAACAGCTTGACGAATTGGGGATTGCCATTACCAAAAAACCTCGTTCTTGAATGTTGGTGGTACCAAATGAAAAAGGTTAAAAAACTAATTTTGCTAGTTTTACTTGGTTTGGTTATTTTAGTTTCGGTTTTTCTAGTCCGCAATCCAATTCGAGGGTTATCTTTTGTTCCACTTCCGACCCCTCAGCTTAACTCATTTATTCCCTTTCCTGACAGTGTTTTAGCTCAGTCGGTTTTAGTTTTGGACGTTGATTCGGGGACGATTGTTTTCGAGAGAGAAGCTCATTTGAGGTTAGCACCAGCGTCGATTACCAAAATGGTGACGGCAATTGCCGCTTTGGAGATTTACCCCTTGGGCGAGGTGGTTGAAATAATCAACTCGTATCCGGTTGGTCGCAACATGGGTTTGCTAGCTGGTGAGAAAATTACGGTTGAGAATTTGATCTATGGATTGTTGGTTCACTCTGCCAATGATGCCGCTTTTGTTTTGGCTGGTCAGACGGAGGGGAGAATTGAAGAGTTTGTTGCCCGGATGAATCAGATGGCCTGGGATTTGGGCTTGAGAGACACTCGTTTTATCAACTTCGATGGCGAGGAGGATTTTGGTCACTATTCGACGGCTTACGATTTGGCTCAGTTGGCTCGTTGGGCACTTGGCAATCCGATTTTTACCAAAGCGGTTGGTACCGAGAAGATGTTGGTAACTAATATTGACGGTTCGATTATTCACCAACTGGAAAGCACCAATTTACTGTTGGGAGTGGCTCCGGAAATTGCCGGGGTCAAAACTGGTTGGACCCCGGAGGCCCAGGAATGTTTTGTGGCCCTGATTAATCTGGACGGGCATCGGCTTTTGAGCGTTGTTTTGGCCAGTCCCGATCGGTTTGGGGATACCCAAAAGATTATTGACTGGTTAAAAGAATCATTATCCTGGCAGGATCATTCGGTCCATTCGCTGGAAACGGCCGGAACATAGCCTTGGAAGTTGGCATCCCCTTGGAAAACAAAAATTGGTTGGAGAAAATGGCTTGAGGTTTGAGGTTCGTAGTAGGCCAAAAACACTTTTCTTATTTTGACCGTCTCTTTTTCGTTGCCGGCATAGCTGGCCAGAAAGAAATTGCCCGCTTTGAGCTCTTCCCAGGCCTGCTCAACTAGTTTCCCGGGATAGCCGGCCAGCTTCTGCCGGTCAACCGGGAAGAAGGTGTAGTTGGCCTCAATGACGTTCTTGGATTGGACCTTAACTCCGGAAATCAATAATGAAATTAAGCTTTGATCGGGATTGGGTAGGGCAATCGGATAGCTGATAGTTGGGCTTTCCGGGTCACTGATTTCTTGTCGACTAACGTCAACCCGAACGAAGTCGGCCTCTGAAGGGGCGGCAGCCGGCACCAGTTGAGTGCCAATGATTTTCCAGTAACTACTTTGATATTGGCCGTCGCTTAGCTCTGGAGTTAACTTGCCAACTCTTTCTAGGAATCCCTGGGCAACACTGATGGCTTCCGATTTGGGAGGCAGGTAGGGGGGGTGGATTAGTGTTTGATCGGTAAGGTAACTGTATTGGTATTGGAAACTTTCGGTCAGAACGTTAACGTTTAATTTGGTATTGTTCAGGCTGTTGGTGTATAGGTATTCGTTCTCGCTTAATTTTTGCGGTTGGTCGCCAAAACCAAGACCGTCAGCCATTTTGTTAGCTTTTTCTAGCGACAGGAATCGGCCACCAATTTGAGGGATGAAAAAAACCTTGACCTGTTCGGGGAAATTGCTTGGCAAGCCTCCCTCAATCGTTTCCAACTGAAAGTTGGCCGGTTTTGGCTTGTTTGACCGAGGGAAGTTAATGTTTGGTAGTTTGCCAAAAGCAGTATCGGCCGGCGGCGGCGGCGGCGGGTGGAGTTTTTTCCAGTAGTTAATTGCCAAAGTTAAACTGACTCTGCCGACAATCAAAAGAGTTAAAACGATGGCGCCGATTTTGATTCCTTTTCTGGTGTAATACGAGACGATGGTTAATTGGGACATTGATCCAGTATAGCAAGGGAGCCTGGCGAAACTCAACCGCTGTCTTTGTGTTAAAATCATTTTTATGGTTAGAACCAGAATCGCTCCCAGTCCAACCGGGGAGTACCACATCGGTCATTTGCGGACCTGTCTTTACGATTATGCCTGGGCTAAAAAAAACCAAGGTCAATTTGTTATTCGAATCGAAGACACTGATCAAAAGCGCTATGTTCCTGGGGCGGTCGAAAGAATTCTGCAGGTAATCAGAGACTATGGTTTGTCTTGGGATGAAGGGCCGGATGTTGGTGGCAAACATGGTCCTTATATTCAAAGCCAGAGACAAGATATTTACAAGAAACACATCGAGATCTTGCTTAACAAGAAGAACCATCAGGGTAACCCATGTGCTTATCACTGTTTTTGTAGCCAAGAGTGTTTGGACAAAATGCGTGATCAGCAAAAAAAACAGGGTCAGGTACCGCGTTATGATCGCCGTTGCCTAGCTTTAACTTCGCAAGAAGTTGAGGCCAAGCTGAAAAAAGGGGAGCCGTACGTTATCCGCTTGCGCATTCCCGATAATGAGGTGATTGAATTTAGTGATTTGGTTAGGGGGCAGGTCAAAATCGACAGTCGCGATCTTGATGATCAGGTTTTGATAAAGTCGGACGGTATCCCCACTTACCACTTTGCTGTAGTGGTTGATGATCACTTGATGGAAATTACTCACGTTTTTCGTGGGGAGGAATGGATTCCGTCGACCCCAAAGCAAGCACTGCTCTATCGTTATTTTGATTGGCCAATGCCTGTTTTTGCTCACTTGACGGTTTTGCTCGATCCCAGTGGCAAGGGAAAAATGGGTAAGCGTCGCGGTAGTGTTTCGGCCAGGAGTTTTCTTGATGATGGCTATTTGCCCGAGGCCTTACTCAATTTTCTGATGTTTTTGGGATGGAATCCTGGCGACAATCGGGAGATCTTTTCGCTTGAAGAGTTTGTTCAGGCATTTAATTTAGAGAATTTACACAAAAAAGCCCCGGTATTTGACAGGAACAAACTTGACTATCTAAATGGCTATTATATTCGTCAAAAAACTGATCAAGAACTGGCCGAATTGTTGAAGCCATTTTTGCCAGAATTAGATGAAAAATCAATTTTGTTTATGGTTCCCCTAATTAAGGAGAGAATAAAAACCTTATCCGAGGCCAAAGAGTTATTGGAATTTATTTGGCAGGAGCCAGATTATTCTAAAGATTTGCTTTTAGGTAAGGGTTTAGATCAAAACCTGGCCAGAGAGATGTTGTCCGGGGCGTTGGAGATCATTCAAAGATTGGGGATCGATGACACTGACAAGCTGCAAAAAGAGATCTTGGCTTTGATTGAGAGTCGAGGATGGAAGACAGGACAGTTTTTCATGGTTTTTAGAACTGCTATCTGCGGTAAACCGATCACACCGCCGATTTTGGAATCGTTGCCACTTTTAGGGAAGAAGAAAGTTTTGGACCGATTGGAAATTGCTTTAAAGAAGCTAATTTGACATCATTTCTATTTAGGACTATATTCTAATTAGGAATGAGTACTGATAATACTAGAACCACTTCACAGCGGGTGATTATTTTAAATTATCTTCGTAGCGTTCGTAGTCACCCGTCGGCTTTGGAGGTTTTTACTGAGGTTAGAAAATTTTTGCCTCAAATTAGTCGTGGAACGGTTTATCGGAATTTGAAATTTTTGGCCAAACGGTCGAAATTGCTGGAAATTCCCGGACCGGTATCTCGTTTTGATGGTCAGATTTTCCCTCACTCCCATTTTGTTTGTCGGAATTGCGGTGGAGTTTTTGATGTTTTTAATTTTTCGCTTAATCAGCGTTTGCCAAGTTTAGATTTTGCAAAAGTTGATGATTGTAAAGTATACTTTTATGGTTATTGTAATAGTTGTCAAAGAAAGGAAGACAATGGAGAAAACAATTAAGAATTTAGCTACCGCTTTTGTTGGCGAGAGCCAGGCTCGTAATCGCTACACTTTTTATGCCTCAGTCGCTCGTAAGGAAGGCTATGAGCAGATTGGTGAAGTGTTTCAACTAACCTCTGATCAGGAAAAGGAACACGCCAAAAGATTGTTTGAGATTTTACTTGAGCTGGGAACTAAAGGGGCCGATTTAAAAGCCCTATCGATTGAGGCAGAAGTTCCGGTGTCTTTGGGGAAAACAGCGGATAATTTAAAGTCAGCTATCGCTGGTGAGGAATATGAACATACCAAGATGTATCCGGATTTTGCCAAAACAGCCGAGGAAGAGGGTTTGCCAGAGATTGCCGCTCGACTTCGATCAATTGCCGTCGCCGAAAAACACCATCAGGAAAGGTATCAAAAACTGCTAGATAAGGTTGAGTCGGGATTTTTTGAAAGAGAGGCCGAGCTTTGGTGGGTTTGTCGAGAGTGTGGTTATGTTCACTTTGGTAAACAGCCACCGGCAGTTTGCCCGTCCTGCGACCATCCAGAGGCTTTTTATCAAGTTAAGTCAGAGGATTATTGAGGATGGAAAAGGTTGTTCCGGTCAAGATTAAAAAAAAGACCAAGACCCTGTTAGAACGGGTGACCGATTGGGTTTCTGGTTTTTTAGGGAGTTGGTGGGCGGTGGTTGTCCATACGGTTTGGTTTAGTGTTTGGTTGGGTTTTCACTTTGATATCAATGTTTTAACCTTCAGTGTTTCTCTAGAGGCGATATTTATTGGTATTTTCCTGCTAATGTCAGCTAACAAAGCTGAAATGGTTAGAGATGCTAGAGAAGCCAAGCAAAGGGCTAGTGACCGCCTGCGGCTGGAGGCTGATATTAAGCTGGATGAAAAAGCCGATCGTCAGTTAACCGAGATTAAAAGACTGCACAAAGAGCTTCACCGAGAGGTCAGGGGATTAAAGTCAAAAATCAATAGGATTGACCGCCTAATTGAGAAGGACAACGCTAAGGTTTAAAACAGCTGCAAAACTAACCCAGAGCAGGTAGGGGATCAGAAGAAGAGCAGGCTGAAGTGAAACTTTTTTTGTCTCCAGAATGGTTAACAGGATCATTATCCAGAGAACAACAATTTCAATTAAGGCCAGAAGTGGGGATTTCAAACCAAAGAATAGAATTGACCAGAGAGTATTTAACCCCAACTGAAGAAAGAATAGCTTGAGTGCTTTTTGTTTATTCTTTGATCGACTGATTAGGTAAAGAGAAATTCCCATTAGAGTGTAGAGAGCTGTCCAAAC
>JBDRHU010000020.1:0-7409 GCA_043816565.1 Patescibacteria group bacterium | reverse complement strand
ATCTCTGTTTTGAAAGTGTCTATGGAGCTATAGATACTAGAAACGTATTCGCTGTTTGATGGATACGTTTCTAGTGCCAACGCTAGTTCGATCCTCTTTTTTTCTAGTTCTTCTTGCCAGAATTGGATCTGCTTTGCTCTGTATTGTTCAACATCTCCTTGCACTTTGGCAATCTCAGGCAATTTTAAAAACTCTTTGTACCTAGGGTCTTGCATGTAAGAACTTGAAACAAGTGGGCCATCAACAACAACGATTTTTAGTTTATATTTTCCACCAACAGTGTATTGGTCTAAAAGTTCACCTTTTTTAAAGGCGCCAGCCCTTATGCTGAGTTCTATGGCGTCCCCGTCTTCTCCTGAGGGTGGGTTAACTATTTCTATTCCTCGTTGAAGTAGTTGTTCTGTCGTCATCGTATCTGCTTGTTTTTCAAATGTTCGTGGACGATCCTCTGTTGGTTCAAAGTCAACACCCCTTTTTTGTGAAGCAACTTGAACGACCAGAACTTCTGGTTCGGTTGCTGTTTTTTCTATTGTTAGCATTTTTTCGTAATCAAAAGCAATTTCTTCACCATTTTCCAAAACACATTTAAATGGGGTGCCATTTTTAAAGACAATCATGTTTTTGTTAACATATCTAGTTTCAAAAACAGGTTCTTTGGGCTGTTCCGACGGTTTTTCAGGTTTTGCAATATGAGCAGACCTTTCTACTCCCGGTGCTGGCCCAAGGCTCCACTCACTTGGTGGTCTGGGTTTCAAATCGGGATTATGACTAGTAATGGGGTTTTGTGGGGTGACAAAAGCTTTCAGTGGGTCAAATCCAGCAGCATCTAAACCAATCTTAGCTCCTGCGGTCAACACTACTGTTGCCAAGATTCCAAAAGCAGCCTTTTTGATACGACGGTGGAGCGCTTGTTTTTCTCTGGCCCTTCTTTGGGAATATGTTTCGTAGCGGTATTGATCACTATGTCCACTAGGCCCAGTCTCTTGATTTCTCCAGCTCATCGGTTTTTTGTTTTGACAAATCTTTTAAAATCAAACTGTTCTTTGTAGTCTTTTAAAAATTGTGGTTTTTTATTTTCAAACTCTGAGTCCATCTTGGCAATTAAGGTAAAAACATCAGTTTGTGTTTTTATTTTTGTCTTTTGCTTTTTTATTTCCCTTAATTGCTCAATACTAAGTTCATCTACAAACCTTTCAAGCAAATACTTTGCCATATCAATGAAGAGTTTTTTTCTGATCTCTTCTCTTTTGCTTTTTTTTATTTTGAGTTCTAAAAACTCAACTGGGTCGAATTGTTTGTTTTGATTCATCTTATTGATATTTTACTACTTTTGGCATCGAGAACAAAAGTAACTGCTTCTTTGGTTGATTTTTATTCTCTTGATTTTTGTTTTGCATTTTTTACAAGGTTGGCCTTCTTGTTGGTAAACCAGAAAGTGATTTTGATATTTTCCTGGGGTTCCGTCGGGTTTGATGTAGGCCTCATCGGCCGCTGATGAGCCTTGATACTTGATGGCCTTCAAAAGAATTTTTTTGATTGATTGATGGAGCTTCTTTGCGTCTTTTACTTTGTTGGCGGGAGTTCGAGGATCGATGCCGGACAAAAACAGAATTTCGCTGGCATAGATATTGCCAATCCCGGCAATTTTGTTTTGGTCTAGTAAAAAAGCTTTAATTGGTCTTTTGCTTTTGCTTAAGATTTCTTTTAAGTAAGTCAGGGTGAATTGTTTGGACAGCGGTTCGGGTCCTAGATGCTTGGTTTCTTGATCACTGTTTTGGGTGATTTTCATCCAGCCGAACTTGCGCAGGTCGTTAAAAAAGATTTGGCCTCGGCTAAGGCGAATAATAATTCCGGTCGCCTTACCTGGTAGAGTTTTGCCTCCGGCAAAAGGGATCGGGTGGCCAAAAACAGCTTTATCGTTTTTGGTCTTGTCGGCGTAAACCAATTGACCAGTCATTTTCAGGTGGATCAAGAGCATGGGGCCTTTTGTTAACTGAATGATAATTATTTTGGCTCGTCGGCTGATTCCCTTTATTACTAGGTTTTCAATAGTTTTAGGATTGCCAATGAATTGCTTGGCAGAAAGGATTTTAATCTTTTCAATTTTTTGACCGACAATTTTTTTCTCTAACTGTCTTTTGGTGGTTTCGACTTCAGGAAGTTCTGGCATTTTTGTTTATCGGTTAAACTCAACCCCAAAGTTTAAATCGCTGTCCAGCTGGTAGTTGAAAATCAACTGATTACCAACTAGGTTGGCAGCCGGGTTAACTTGGAGTGGTTGCCAGCCGGTTGGAAAAGAAATGGCCAGCGATACCGGTGTGCTTCGATAGCCGGATTGTTTTTGCCAGTAAAGTAGGTAAGCCAGGTTGTCGGAATCGCCTATTCCTTTTTGGCTAAAATCAACTTCAACCGTTCGTCTTTGTTTTATCGGTACCCTGACGGTTAGACCGATTACTTCTTTACCGTCAACAATACTTTCTTCTCTTTGTTCCGGTCCGATTGTTTCAGGGGTACCCGGGTTTTGGGGGTCGTAAATGCTGATTTTGTTAATCTGACTGCCAATCGGCAGGTGAATTCTCAACCAGTTGGTGTAATTACCTCCGGGCCAATTGGTTGAGGTGGCGGTGTTTTCATAGTTTATCTTCAACTTGTGTTCACTACTGCCATTTTCTTTTAAGATCACCAGTTGCTCTAGTGATCGGTTTAGAAAGTAGTTGGCCTTGTTGACCCCCAGGTTGGCCTCTACTAGGAATAGGTAATCGCTCAGACAGGAGGGTAGAGAACACTTGGGTTTTTTGATACTCCCGTCCCAGTTAAGTTGGTTTAAAACTTGGGCTAGGTTTTCTTGGTGGACATAAATTAAGGTTTCTTTCTCTTCGAGTGATTCCAAAAAGGCCTTGGCAATCGAAACCTGCTCTTCCGGTTTGGCGGCCTTGATGTTTTCAAACAGTTGTTGACTCAGTACTCCCAGAAAGGCCATTTTCTGGGTGGAACCGGGGAAGAATTCTTTTTCTGACCAAAACTCAGCTCTTTCAAAAAGATTGTTAGCGCTAATTTTTTCATCAAAGTCGGGCAAGTAGATTTCTCCAAAGGCGCCAACCAGTTTTTTAGCCGTTTCCAAGTTAATGGCAATCACCCCGTCGACTTCTCGACCTAGTTCTTTGGTTAAAAACCACTCAACATTTCTAGCACTTTTAGGAAAGTCCGGGTTCCAGTTGGCGTCTCGTAAGTACCAAGATTCTTCTCCTAGAATCTCCTTTATTTGTGGCGGGGGCTCGACATGACCCTTTAATTGACCATCGGCAGCATAGACATCTTTGACATCCAGAGAACTCAAGCTACCGTCCTCAAAAGTCAAAAGAGCAAACGAACCGATGAAGCCTCCGGTTGGTCTCAACTCCATATTGTTTTGGAGTAAAACTAAAAAGGTTCGCCGTTGGTTGTCACTACCAATCAGCCAAGGAAGCTGATCAATCAACTGATTAGCTCGGCCCAAAGCCAAGCGACTTTCTTTGACTGTTTGAGCCCAATACTTGGGTTTTTGTCGCCAAGCCTTGGGTAGTTCTTGCCAAGGGGAAGACAATAGTGCTTCAAGCATCGATAACTGGGAGAGAAGTTCCTCCTGGCGGGATTTTATCTTCGGTAATTGAGTTTTTAGATCAAATTCACTATCGGTAAAAATGGCTTTTGACAGTTCAAGATAGTCACCCATTAGCGGCAAAGCGGTTTCGGCGGCAATTGCGCCTTTGTTGCCGAGTTCGGCAATTTTCCCAAGCAGTTTGTCTTGGCCGAGGAAAACTAGCTTGGCGGCTCTTTGGTTTTCTACTAATTTTTCGGCTTGAGAAAAGTATTTTTTTGATTTTCCGATTGAAGTGCTGGCCCCATCCCAATTGTATTTTTGGCTTTGGCCCAGTCCTTGTTGTAGTTGAACAGCCGCCAAAAGAAGATACCCGCCGGGTCGGATCCAAGCAATTCCGAGAATGGCAGAGATCAAAAGTAAAATCAGAAGAAAACCGGAAAATAGAGTTTTGATTCGACTGGTTTTGGTAGGGGCTGTTGGCCTGGGAACTGGCTTATTAAGTTCTTCTCGACTTTTGCTAAAGTGGGCGATAATTTCTTCTAGCCTTTTTTCATCGTTTTGACGTTTGTCCACCGGAGGTGGATTTTCAGAAGGAATTGGGGCGGCCTGCTTTGGCTGGCTTTTTGCTTCGTCACTTAGCGAGTGGCTGGTTTCAACCAGGATTGGTTCATCCTCATTTTCCTCTAGTTGCGGTTTCTTTTCGGTCGGAACGATTGGTTGGGGTGGTTCAATTATTGCTTGGTCAATTGGCGCTTGATCAATTATTGCTTGGCCAATTGGCTCTGGGGCTACTTGTTTACTAACCCGTTTTTCTGGTTGGAGTTTTTTCCAAAAGTAGGCGAAGGCTTGGTCCAAGCTCTGTTGCCAGCTTACTTTTGGTTCCCAACTAAGTAGATCTTTTGATTCTCTGATTAAAGATGAATGATATTGGTTGGTTTGGCCAGCAGGGTTAAATTGAATCCCTTGATTGGTCTGGCCAGCGGTTTGAAGGAATTCGGCTAGCTCTTGGAGTGTTAGTGTCGGACCAAGAATTAAAAACTCCTTGCCGTTGGTGGCTGGCATAATTAAAGACTGCCAGGCAGCTTCGGCTAGATCTTGAGGCGAAAGGGGGAATATTTGACTAGAGGGAGATCCAGATAGTTGGAGAGTCTGGTTACTAATCGAAGAGCTGATTAGTTGGCCCAGAAAACTGTCAGCATCCATATTTTTGCCAACCAGATAGTCGGTTCTAATAACTCGCCAGTTTAAGTTACCCAGACTACCTGCTTGTCCAGATCCGACAATGATTCTTAGATATTTAGCATTGTGTTTTTGGGCCAGACTAATCGCTTCGGGATTTCCCAGACAGTCAACTACATAGTCAACTAGACCGGCTCTTTTGATTTTTATGCCCTGTTTTCTAAAGTACTTGGCAATAGTTTTGCCCGGAAAGGCTCGGCTGGGAAAAATTGCCGCCGAAACTTTGGCAGTCGAAACAGTGAATTGAAGCTTTGATTCAGGCATTATGCCATTTTATCACGAGTCCAGAAGACTAGTCAGTTTTGTTTTCGGCTTTTTCGATTGTTTCTGGTAATTCAAGATAGTTAACCGCCGGCAAGGCGTTGCCGATTAGGCCTTCCAAGTCGGCCCTCATGCCGATGGTGTTGTCAACCACCCTTCTTATTTGTTTTTCCTGCTTGGCCCATTTGGATGTAAACCAGCGCTTTTCGGCCTCAATAGTGTTTTGCATGTCAGCAAAGGTTTCGACAATGGCTTCAATTCGGTGTTTGAACTCAGTGCTGGTAATGTACTGATACAAGATCTCGGCCTTTTCTGATTTGTTGAGATTAATCGCTTTTTCAAAAGTGACACTAACTAAGTTGAACCTGAGAGCCAATGCCAAAGGCAGAGTCATTTTTCTGGTGACAATCCAAACTCCTTTTTGATAGGTAAAAGAATCTATCTCCGGCGGGGTGTTAGTGGCTACTAGAACAGCAATTTGGGCTTTGGCCTGGCGTTGGTTTTCCTTGAGGGTAGCGATCCAAGTTTGAGACCACTTAGCATTTTTGGATTCCCAGAGAATCGTTCCGCAGTTTTTGCCGGTTTTGTCAAAGACTTCTTGGACAACATCGGCGCCTCGTTGACCCTTTTTAACCTCGGTGATTCGGTCCTGAGGAAATTCTCGTTTAAGCAAGGCTTCTAGCTCGAGCTCCATGACTTCGCCTTGGGACTGTTGAGATCCTTGTTGGAGTTTTTTTTGCAGTTCCAGGATCTGTTTTTGAGCGTCTTCATTTTTCTTTTTTTCTTGAGCCAGGATTAAGGTGGTTTTGTCCTCAGCTTCTTTGGTGGCTTTAATTCTGATTTTGTCCCTTTCTTCGTCTAACTGACGCTGTTTTTCTAGCTCAAACTTTCGCTTGTCTTCTTCCAGCTGGCGTTTTTCTTTTCTGATGACTAGTTCTTGTTCTTCAGCTTGTTCGGCCCTTTTTTTGAGTTCTAGAATCTGACCTTCTTTGTCTTTTAATTCTTTACCAATACTTTCTTGGGCCTCCAGTTTGGCTTTCTCAACAGTTTCTTTTTTGATTTTTTCAATTTCCTGAAGGTGGTCTTGTTTAGTCTGCTCGAGTAGTTTTTCTTCCAACTCGTGCTTGTAAGCATCGGTTGGCTCAAACGATTTGTGGCAGTGGGGACATTTAATTTGAGTAGTCATGGTTGTTTTTAGCTTTATTTGACTTTTGTCTCCATTTTTTATACAATCTCTCTAGATAAAAACTGGTGAGTGAGCGTGATGCCACGACCCAGTTTTTTCTATTTTATGGTAATACCCTTAAAGTTTCAATCTGGGAATAAAACTTTTTTTTCTCAGTGCCTGTGCCTGGGGGCATACTAAAAAGTTTTTTGTCGACAACTTTTACTAATCTTTTTTCGTAATCCGACAATTCACTTTCAGATCGTTTTTCGTATCGTAGTCTTAGGCCATAAGCCAGAATGTCGGCCAATTGTTCTTCAATATCAAAATTTTTCTTGGTTACAAATGAGACTTCTGTCAAAACATTTTGAACCTGTCGGAAATCAACCTTTGGTTTTTTGAAACCATTTGACAAAAAATGTCCCGCTGTTTTGTGATAATAGAAATCTTTCTCTGCGGTTGCCGACTCTACAATTAGTCTCCCTCTGCAATTACGTTGGGCAAGTAGAGCAAAGATAAAGTTTTTGATAATGATTTCAGACGTTTTTTTATAAAGTGTTTTTTCGTTCCAGTTCTTTGGAATTTTAGTTTTATCAACGATTACTCCAAAAAGGTGGAAGCCACCCTGGTGTAAAAATCTTATTAAATCTCGAGTAAAGTTTTTATTGGTACTTTCATCTTTCAGGATGTTAAAGTTTCCTTCTTTTCTACCAATTTCTCTCGAGTGGAAAATAATATCAGTTCTATCCCAATACTTAAACTTGATTTGGTCGGCTCTAATTTTAAGTTGCTCTCTTGCTTTAGAGGCAACCATAATTCCGCTTAGAATGTATAGTTTTGACTGAGTGGCTTTTGGACTGGCGCTTCCAAGCTCGTCAATAAAGTAGTTAATTAGTTTCATGTGTTTCTTATCTTATACCTTGTCTATTTTTTGCATTAGTTTGTCTGTTTCGGTTAAGGCGACAATTATTTTCTGATAATGTTCAACGTCAGAGTTGTTGAGGGTTCGACCCTTGCGGTCTTTGAGCCATTTTTGGGCCGGCTGATAACCGCCAATATAAAAATTCCAGGCAATTTTCGGAACATTGCCAAAATACTGTTTTTCGTTGATATAGACATTGCCGTTTTTATAAACTAATTTTTCCACTGTGTTTGAGCCAGATT
>JBDRHU010000019.1:0-6315 GCA_043816565.1 Patescibacteria group bacterium | reverse complement strand
AGCTTCCATCGCAGTCCAACCAAAATAAGCAGTAAAAGCCTCATAGGCCCTCACTATGCCTCTCTTGCTATCAGAAATAGGGTTCCCGTCAATCTTTTTCAGACCCGTTCCTTTCCCAAGATAGATGCTCTCCGTAGAATTATTATTTCCGTGGCCATCATAAACAAAAACTAAGGCCTCTTCGAAGGGGGAGGTAAAAAAAGAAGAGCAGGCATGCGATAAGTGGTGATCTGCAACCACACACTTTTCCTTAGGGAATCCAAATCGAGCCAGGCCTCCGTCAAATCCGCAAGGAAGTTCTCTGTAGCCACTAAAAACAACCAAATCCATTTCGTCTAAACAAGCGTTGGCGGCCTCTAAACAATAGTTGAGCGCATTTAACCACCCAGAGGTATTTTTCCTTCTAGTGAGGCGCTCTTCATTAATTGCGACAACAATTTTCCCGCCAACACAAAGCGCACACCCCCCATTGTGGCCAACGTTAATTCCCAAAATCCTTAAAGGCTTGCTGGTCATTTTATTTCTTTTTGGATAAAAGTTCATCTAGGCTAACCAAAACCGTCTCAAGCAACGTTTCCGGGTCTCCATTGTTGTCAACAAATCTAAACCTCTTGTTTTTTTGATAGTCAAAATCTTGACTCAAAAACACCGGAGCGAGCCTCCTGTTAAAACGCGTCTTAGAATGTTTTAGCCTAGCAATCAACTTCTCATCATCAACCCTCAAGATAACTCCGCCCACTATTTTGGAATTATCCTTCAAGTGATTTGTGTCTATTTGGACCCCATCAATTAAAAGGTTCACCCCGGCCTCGTAATAGTGATCAATTATAAAATCCACTATATCTACAAACAATTTTCTTGCCAAAGGAGAGTCAAAGTTCTCCAAAACTTCCCCCTGGATATTAGGTCTAAAAAAACGCATTAGCTTGCTAACTATCCCCAAGTTAACCGTCTGGACAAAATCAAGTTTTTGCAACAATAACTTTGCAAGCGTAGTTTTCCCGGTCGAATTGTTCCCGGTAATTAAAAAAATCACAGGAATCTTTTTTTTGTTCAACACTTGAATCCTTGAGTTAACTGTCCTAATCAAGTTTTCCTCTGTTACATCTGTGTTCATTTTTTCAAGAGATTTTCAAAAATAAGCTCTATCTTATCCACCTGTTTGTGCAAGCTAAACTCCTCGTCTACCAAACGATAACCGTTGTCAATCAACCTTCTTCTTAGTTTTGTATCCATTCGCAACTTAACAATTGAGTCTGCTATGGCCTTCGGGTTTTTGATCGGAACGACCAATCCTGTCTCATTGTGGCGAACAACTTCATTTACCCCTGGAATGCCAGTGGCAATAACCGGAGTTTTCGTCGCCATTGCCTCAAGCGAAACTATTCCAAGCCCTTCGGAATAGGAAGGCAAAACCATCACATCAGAAACTCCATACAAATCTGGCATTTCCTCTATACCAAATTTGTCTATTTCTATTCGCACGCTGTCTTTGATATTAAAATCTTCGATAACAGCGTCCACCTGTTTGACAAACTCCATTTTGGTTGATAAAGCGCTAGAGGGAATGAGTAACTTAATGTTCAAAGAGGCTCTTTTTTCCTTCAGGATTTTAATTGCCCCCAATAAATCGAGAATTCCCTTTCGAGGAATCAGGCGGACTGGGCTCAATACGATAAAGTCCTCCTGCCTATAACCATATTTCGAACGGCTAGCCACTTTTTTAAAAGAAAATTTGTTTAAATTAACTCCATAGTAAACCTGATGGACATTTTTTCTTTCTTCTATCTCAGGAAAAAGGTGCTCCTTAACAAAGTTAAGATAGTGTTTGCTACAGGCAATATAGGCATCAAATGTCGTATCCTTCATTATGAATTTCGCAAAAGCAGTTTCTAAGTCAAGTTTCCCTTTCCAAATCCCAGCTATTTTTTGAGTTGACACCTCCGGGGTGGAATGAAAACTAAACACATGCTTAGCATTTAAACCATGTTTTAATATCGAAATCGCCAAAGACTGTGTATAACCGTTTGAATAGATAATGTCCGGCCCAAAGTCCTTCAGGGCAAAAAAAGTGTCTTCTAGAAACTTGTTTGATGGTGCCTTTAGTTTAGAAAAATCTCTAAAAGATGCAATTCTCGACACCTTAAATCCTTCATATTTGTATTCATCTCTCGTCCCTTCAGGTAAAAATCCCGTCAGTACCAACACTTCATGACCTCGTTTTGCTAACTCTCCTGCAATGTTATACTGATAAGTTTGGGCCCCGCCTATAATTGGAGGAAAACTGTGTGTATAAATACAAACCTTCACTATCCTCTATGATAACACGCTCCACATATTTAATCAATTTGAAAATGTTATCGGATGTCTAACAAAAGAGTTTCTTAAAGCAAGAATCTCTTGACGTCGGCAAGTAGAATTAGAACGAACAGGGTCAGAATTATCACCATCCCAATCTGGTTGACCTTTCTTTTGGTTTTACGACTGACTTCCTTGCCCCGAACTGTTTCCAGCGCTAAAATACCTAGGTGCCAACCATCAGCCGCCGGAATCGGTAACAAATTAACCACCGCCAGATTAACCGAAACGACAGCAAAAAAGTGAATCACTGCCCCCAAGCCACTCTGGTTCAAAATCTGATTAGAGGTTTCATAAATCCCAATTGGACCAGCAATATCGGTCGGTGCTTGGCCTCTAAACAAACCAACAATCATCTGCCCCAAACCAAGAATAATGTTGACTCCCCAAAACAAACCCTCTTTAATCCCCTGCCAAACCCCTAAAGGAATTCTTTTAATCAAGGCCGGTTTGACCATTTGACTATCAATGATAACCACGCCCAAGGCCCCCTGGCCCTCCGGAGGATTTGATCTGGGAGTAACAACAAAACTCTGGTCCTCCGAGTAAAGAGTTAGTGGTTGATCTAAGTTTTGATTGACAAAATCAACAAACTCTTGGTTGTTGCTTGTTAATATTCTCTGATCGCCACCAACAACACTGTCAATTTCCAGCCCAGCAGTCAAGCCACTGGTCTCAGCTGGAGACCCCGGTAAAACCTCGACTATTCTGACCTTGCCAATTGACTCCGGCACTCCCTGGACTCCGTAAAAAACAGCAAAAACACCAACCGCTAACAAGAAATTCATCGCCACTCCAGCAACAAGAATCAAAAATTGACTGAAACGACTCTGCTGATAAAAAGCATGTTTGGTATCGGTTTTTACCTTCTCATCCATTCCCCAAACCTTGACAAAACCACCGATCGGTAAAAGATTGATTGAGTAAACTGTTTGTCCAATTTTTTTGGATAATATCCGAGGCGGAAAACCAATTCCGAACTCTTCCACCTTGACCCCTCGCCATTTGGCCACCAAAAAATGCCCCAGTTCGTGAGCAAAGATCATTACTGACAAGGCAACAACAAAAATCAACAAAGAGCTCATCCCTTGATTTCCTCTTCTTTTTTACTGGCCATCTCCTCCAAACGAGCAATGAAACGATCGGTAATTTCTTGGAGTTTTTTCTCTTGGCGATAGAAATCGTCTTCGCTAATGGTCTTTTCTTTTGATTGTTCCTGAAGATCGTGCCGGGTTTGGGACCTAACATTTCGGATCATCACCCGACTGGCCTCCAGCTTTTGACTCAACAGGCGCGAGTAATTTTCCCGTTGTTCAGTCGTCATCGGTGGCAGGCTCATTCTAATCCGATCATCGTCAACAATCGGATTTAATCCCATACCACTTTGGAGAAGCCCATTTTTAATCTCGCGAATAATGGTCTTGTCCCAGGGTTGAAAAAGTAAATCGCGGGGTCCAGTGGTTGAAATTGTTCCCAACTCCATTAATCTTAACTTCTGTTGACCACCATAGACTTCAACCGTAATTCCTTCGATCAAGGCAGGGCTAGCTCGCCCGGTACGAATAGTACTCAACTCGTCGGCGAAAATTGCCAACACTTGATCCATCTGTGAGGAAACCTGAGTCTCATCCATCAGTTTTAAGTATATCAGATTGCCAACCGCTGAAAACGACCAATTTTGATGTTCTCGCCAAACTTGGCAATCATTCCGGCAACCAAATCAGCAATTGTCTGGTCCGGCTGGCGAATATAATCCTGGGCCAATAATTCTTTTAAGTCCTTGGGGTCCATGGCGGCAATTTGCAAACAAATTTCTCGAGCCACCTGACGAAACTCTTCGTTCTTGCTGACAAAGTCACTTTCGGACAGAAATTCAACTACTACTCCAACTCGACCGGTGTTGTGGGTATAGGTAGCAACATAGCCTTGGTTGGTGGCCTTTTTGGCTCTCTTTTGAGCTTTAACCAGACCAGATTTTTTGAGAAACTCTTGAGCCTTTTTCAAGTCTCCGGCAGACTTTTCCAAAGCCTGCTTGCATTCCATTACCCCGGCTCCGGTTTGCTCTCTTAATTGTTTAACCAGTCCAAAAATATCTTTACTTTTGCTCACTTTTACTCGCTTTCTTGGCCGTCTGAGCGATGGCATTAACCAACAGCTGAATACTTTTAACAGCATCATCATTAGCCGGAATTGGGTAATCAACCAAGGTCGGATCACAGTTGCTATCCACCACCGCAATCACCGGCATTCCCTTGGCCCGAGCTTCCTTAACAGCAGTTTCTTCAGCTTTAATGTCAACCACAAAAATGGCATCAAATAAAACATCTAACTTGGCCAAACCACCAGCGATTCTTTCTAATCTGGCAATCTCGTGGCGGATAAGTGACTGTTCTTTTTTGGGTCTCTTTTGATACTTACCCTCATCCCACTCCTTTTTAAGACGGTTTAACTTGTCAACACTGTTTTTCTTGATTTCTTCCCAGTTGGTAATTGTTCCTCCGAGCCAACGGTTGATAACATAGGGCATCTCAGCATCGGTAGCGGCTTTTTTGACCACTTCCCTGGCCTGCCTTTTAGCACCAACAAAAACAATCTTCTTTTTAGCGCTAACTAACTTGGTGACAAATTCTTGGGCTCGATCCAAACACTCCTTGGTTTTGACCAAATCAAAGATAGCGACTCCGTCTCTGGTGGTATAAAGATAGTCTTTAATCCGGGGATGAGTCTTAGTTTGGCTATGACCAAAGTGACAACCGGCCTCCAGCAGATCTTGAAGTTCTATTCCCTGACTCTTCTTGGTCTTTTTGACCTTGACCTCAACTCTAGAAGTAATTTTCTTTGCTTTCTTGGCAGTCGCCTTTTTGGCAACCGTTTTTTTAATAACTTTTACCGGCTTCTTCGCCGTTTTTTTGACAACTACTTTTTTGGTAGTCTTTTTCTTAGCGGGTTTGACCGCCTTCTTTGCTTTAGTCATCCTTCCTCCTCCACTCGACAAAAATTAAATGATCACTTTTCAGGATGAACTTATCGAGTGTGCGTATTTGTGAATGGATTGTATCACAAAACTAATCGAAAACAAATTACCCTTTTTGCTCGACCAAGTTCTCAAACAAACTAACGACCGTCACCGGTCCTATTCCTCCTGGTACTGGAGTAATGAATTTTGCCTTGGAGGCCACTCGCTCAAAATCAACATCCCCTCCTGTTTTTTTACCCTCTTGATCAACTTGCATTACCCCCAAATCAAAAACCACTGCCCCAGTTTTTACCAAATCTTCTGTTATTAAACTAGGCTGACCAGTACAACTAACAATCAAATCAGCTTGTTTTGTGTCTTTAAGTTTTGACTCGGTATCCTTGTCTATCTCTATTACCCTCAACCCTTCGTTTTTAAGGGCTTGAACCATTCTCTGACCGACCCAGCCCATGGCTCCAACAACGGCAGTAATTGTTTCTGGCTTGATTAGTTTGAAGTGATCAATTACTGTCATCACTGCCCTGACAACTGCGGGCTGAAAACAAGACCCGGTGGCCAAACCATCAATGTCTTTGGCAATTGGAATTGTGTCTAGAATCTCTTGGGTCCTTTTAGTTAATCCTTTTGGTAAAGGAAGCTGTAAAACAATACCGTCAACACTGGGATCTCCCCCCATTTGGCTCAGTTTTGTCTTGACCTCTAAAGCAGAAAGATTGGTTGGCCAACAGTCTGTAGTTGCTTTAACCCCGATTTCCTCGGCTAATTTGGCTTTTAATTTGACAAACATTTCCCCTGCTTGATTGCCTTCAAAAAAAATGAAATTTACTCTTAAGGGGGTTGCCAGCTGCTTAGTAGACAATTTCAATTGCTCAACTCTGTCTCTGGCAAAAGCCCGACCGTCAAAAATCATTCTGGGATTGGGAACTTTAAACAAAGTATTTCAACCTTTCTTGAAATTCCCTTTAGCAGCTTATTGCCCG
>JBDRHU010000018.1:0-5338 GCA_043816565.1 Patescibacteria group bacterium | reverse complement strand
CTGTGATCCCCAAACGAATGAGCCATATGTTGTTTTAACTGAAGAGTCAGGTTGCAACAATTGGTACAAAGTTTATTCTTTGTTAGAAAACACTGATGACCTGGCGATTGCCAAGCTGGGTTTGTCAACCACACCAATAGTTGATGGTCAGCCGGTCAACTATGGAGTCTCTAGTCCCAACGTTTCGGTCGGTAGCGCCGTTTATATTTGTCCGTTAACCGGCGAGCCAGCTACTAGGCGTACCACTTGCTTTGAACCTGGTGCTTATGTTTGTAATACTTGTGGCTGTGTTAATGGAGAAAAGATTTTTGGTTCAGAAGCCGAAGGGTTTTGGTGTTGTGAGGACGAAAGTTGCCTTTGATCAAATTGATCAGTAGAATGAAGACAGTGAAAATTGGTTCTGGTTTTACCCTCGTGGAGCTTTTAATTGTAGTGGCGATTTTGGGGATGTTGGCGGCGGTTGGTTTGGGCCAATACCGAACCAGCCAGTTAAAAGGTCGTGATGCCCAAAGAAAAGCTGATTTGGGGAATTTATCTCGGGCACTGGAGATGTATTACAACGATTTTGAGGCCTATCCGGAAAGTGATGATGATGCTTTGATTGTTGTTGACGGCGGTCCTCTCCCCTGGGGGAGTGAGTTCTCAACCGATGAGGCTATCTATATGAAAGTTTTGCCGGTTGATCCCCAATCCCCCTCTCAAGACTATTGCTACGAATCATCGGATGGCAGTTACTTTTTTGTTTTTGCTGCGCTGGAAAATGAGAACGATTCTGATTGTGTCGAAACTTATACCTGTAACAGTGGCGACTATTGTTTCTATGTTAATAGTTCTAATGCGGTGCCGACGCCGGTGATTGAAGAATGATGACCAAGCGAGCTAATGGTTTCACATTAATAAGCAGATCTTGTGAGGGTTTCACCCTCAAAAGCGAAGCTTGCCAAGGATTTACCTTGATAAGAACCTTGCTACGCAAGAACCTTGTGAGTGCTCAGCCTGGCTTCACCCTCATTGAATTATTAGTAGTGATTTTTATTATTGGGATTTTGGCGGGGATATTGTTGCCTAACTATGTTAGCTCTAGGGAAAGAGCGCGAGACGCTGCTCGCAAGCAAGACTTGGCTTCAGTTAAAAACGCTTTACGTCTATACTATAACGACAACCAATCATATCCGGCTGCGGTTGGTTTCGGTAGCGCCTGGACCCCATATATGGCTGAGGTTCCAGACGATCCGGTTGAGGGCCAATCATATGATTATTGCGTGGCGGATGATGATGACGGTTTTGTTGTTTGCGCTGAGTTGGAAAACGCCGGTGATGCTAGTATTAGTGAAAGCGATGCTCGGTGCGGAGGTGTGGCTGGCACTATTTGTGCCTGTACTTGTACCGACAATTGTTATTATGTTTGTGCCAATTAAAATAAATGATTAAGAAACAAAACGGTTTCACTCTTTTTGAGCTTTTAGTAGTTATTTCCATCATTGGTGTTTTGGTGGCTCTGGGAACAGTTTCCTATTCCAATGCTCAACAAAAATCTCGGGATAGTCGGGCCAAGTCAGAAATAAGGGCGATGGGCAATGCTTTCGAGCAGTATTACAACCAAAATGACACCTATGCCGGTTGTGATGTTATGGCTTTTGATAATTGGCAGGGTGACTATCCCCCATCCGACCCCCGAGGACGGGTTTCAACTGATCTGCTCTATAGCTATTACGGGACAGGGGGTTGTTTGCCGGCCAGTTACTGTATTTGTGCGGAGTTAGAACAGACTAGTGGTGGCAACGCCAGTGATGCTAGCTGTACCTGGGCCAATGGTGGTGGTTACTTTTGTGTTGCCAATCAGCAATGAGAAAAAAAACAACTGGGTTCACCCTTATTGAGCTTTTGGTGACCACCTCTATTATCGGTATTATCATGAGTGTTGGTTTGGTGATTTATCAAGGCGGTAAGCAAAAAGCCAAAGATGCTAGAAGAAGAGAAGATCTTTTGACAATTCAAAAAGCGATGGAACAATATTTTGTCATTGAAGGAGATTACCCGGTCGGTTGTCCGGTCGTCGGAACATCGTTTTCAACCACCGACGATGTTCTTTTGGATGCCACTCCGGACGATCCTGATTCGCCCACCAAAAGCTATACCGGTACTTGCGATCCTGATTATTATTGTTATTCAGCCGAGCTTGATGATGATACTGGCAATTGCGCTGGTTGTAGTTGCGCGGGAGACGCCTGTTCTTTTGCTGATGGAACTGACAGTTTTTGTGTTAAACACATGCAATGAAGACAAAAAAATCTGGGTTCACCCTTATCGAATTGTTGGTAGCTGTCAGCATTGTTGTCATGTTGTCAGCCATCTCGATGACTAGTTATCGAGCCGCTCAAAAGAAAGCTAGGGATGGCAAGAGAAAGTCAGACTTAGAACAGATTAGGGCCGCTTTGGAAATGTATCGGTCTGATGACGATGAGGGTTTGTATCCGGCCGATATTGGTACTCTCGTGGCAGGTGATTACTTGGCCGATACCCCGGTTGACCCCAAAGAATACACTTATTACTATAATCCGGCAGTTGGTAACTTGACCTACGAACTTTGCGCTTACTTGGAAACTGGTGGAACCGGTGATTATGGGGCTAATTGTGGCACCGCTCCGGCTAATTGTAACTATCAGTTGACCAATCCTTAGTAATGAAGACCAGGGGTTTCACCTTAATTGAGTTACTAATCACTACGACGATTTTTCTAGCCGTTTTTGGGTTTGCTTTAGCCAGTTGGTCTAGTTTTCGCCAAAGAGCTCAGATGGGCGCCATTGTTAACCAATTAGCTTCCGAGTTGATTTCAATTCGTTCCCGAGCCATGGCTGGTAATCGACCCAATGATTCCGACTGTTTACGTTTTGAAGGCTATCAAGTCAGTGCCGGGTTAGAGGCAGTCCCCTATTGTTATCAGGATGAAGTTGGTATTGCTGTCTTTAAGCAATTAGACTATACCGAAGATTTATTGTTCGATGATTCATTGATTGAGAGTGTAAGCGGTTTTCCTTTGCTTTTTGAAAGTCTCTCTGGATCAACCAGTGAGGCATATATTATTTTAAGAAGTAATGACCAAGTTGGCCGAATTAACATTTCTCAATCAGGAGAAATCAGCACTACTTTCCCCTACGTGGCCGAGTAGAACAAGAAAAATGCTAATATTAGTTGAATGAGTTCAGAACAAGCTGGTCAAACACTAATTGAGGCCTTGATAACTGTTTCGATTGCCGGCCTACTTTTGTCTGGCTTTGTTTTTGGAGCAATATTTTTTGTTAGAACTGCCAGCGCCTCCAAGTACAGAGCTTGGGCCTCTAGTTTGGCTCAAGAAAAAATGGAGCAGTTAAGAGACCAGCAATCTAACGATCCAACAACTTTTTGGGATATGGTCGATGATGATCCGCCCGTCGATCAAGTTGAAGAGCTGACTAGTCCATCTTTGTTTACCAGAACAACCAGTTTTGATTATGAACTGATTGATGGTATCAGCCGAAGAGTAAAAATTACCGTCACTGTTAGCTGGCAAGGTGGCCAAAGAGACCTATCAGTTACTAGTTATTTCACTGATTAGTTGATGAAAGACAACAAAGGGTTCACCCTCGTGGAAACATTGGTAACGGTTGGTTTACTGTCGGTTATTGGTTTGATTATCTCCGGGGTTTTGTTTGTTACCCTGAGAAGTGGTGGCAAAGCCGAGCTTGAAATGGCTGGTAAACAAAAAGGAGAGTTTGCTCTTAATAGTTTGGAGAAAATGATTCGAGGGGCCAAGGAGATTAAGGATATTACTACCAGGTGCAGTCCTGCCGGAGTGACCGACGATTCGATCACCCTAATTGGCCAGGACGATTTGGAAACAACTTTAACCTGTGCTGGCACCAGTATTGCTTCCAGTTCGGCCAACTCCACTACCCTGCTTCAGGGCGTGACGACACTAGATTGTGATCAATTCATTACCTGTGTCAGAACCGAACCTCAAAAGCCACTGGTGACGATTGATTTTACTATTGGCCTAGGATCAGCCACCGCCCAGCCGGACAAAAGAGCAGAAATTCATTTCACCAGCAAGGTGTCAATGAGGAATTATTAAAGGGATCAAAACAAGAAAACCAAAACAACCCGTAGTTTCGGATTTTATAAGTGAAAGAAACCGCCAGTGTATCCATGTTTCACTGGCGGTGGTTTGTTAAAATTGATTTTGGCAACACGTACTATTAGCTACTTCTTTTACGATTTTAGTAGCCTTTTTGGATGTTTTTGCCACCTTGGCAATTGCCAAACCAACTGTTCCTGTTGAAATTTTCATATTATGCGTCTCACCCCCTCCTGTGGTTTTTTTTATGTAACCAAAAACGTGACAAGTTTTAAGCGTCTTCAAACATTATATACTTTTTCAAAAATAAATCAAAATTATATTTATAGGTTTCACACTCGGGGTCATTATTTTTAATTCCTATGAACGGGCATCCGCCCATGCAAATTGGTAATAGCACACAAGTTTTACATTTCTCATAGTTAAAAGGAGACCAATTATGGAACACCTGTTGGTCCAGGTCTTCAAACCTTTTCTTGTGAGCAGGTTTTCCTATGTTTCCTATTTTGTTTCTGGTTCTCCCTATGTCGTTTTCACACCGGTACAGATTTAAGTTGGGGTCTATGACGAACGTGCCGATCTTGCATGCTCTACAGTAAGTAGATAATTGTCTCGGGAATTTTAGGCTGTCACTTTTTCGACCTCGTTTCTTATTAAAATCGTCTTGTATTTTTGCATACTCTTTTTTGGTGAAGCAATCCTTTGGGCCTATTTCGCACGAATCGGTGTATTGCCTAACCAGTCCTAGGTATAAAGGAACTTCTAATCTCTTGTCAACATAAACTCTAAGAGCATCGATCTCTTTTTGGTTCGATTTATCGACGTTCATTCTTATCAAAACATTCAGTCCGTACTTTTTCAGCAATTTTATATTTTTAACCACTTTTTCGAAGGTTGGCTTTCCGTTTGTCAGTTTCCTGCGTTGGTCGTGGGTTTTCCCAACTCCGTCCAGTGTTATATAGACTTGATTTATTTTTAGTTCACTGAACCGTTTGATGATTTCATCTGTTAATAAATAACCATTTGTTGTAATGAAGGCGTTGTATTTAATTTTATATTTCTTAGCCAACTCAATGATTCTTTTGCTTAAGTTTTCAATAATACCGAAAACCAGCAATGGTTCGCCCCCAAACCAGATCAAATTTATTTTTTTGTATCCTCCCCTCATTTGATCTTCTATAAAACCAACAATCAGATTTTGGTCGTTTTCACTTATTACTTTGT
>JBDRHU010000017.1:0-6965 GCA_043816565.1 Patescibacteria group bacterium | reverse complement strand
CTTTTAATTCCTTGATAAAACTCCTGGCCCCACCAACCGACCTGGTTTTCTGTTTAATCCAATCGCTGAAGTTGTCAGGATACTTGAAATAAACTACTGCTTCGGGAGCATAGGCAATTGAATAACCCCTGACCGAAACCTGACGGCTGATATAAGCGTCTTCGGCTAAGTGTTCCTCGGGTATTTTACCAACTAGTTTCCTTCTAAAAGCATAGAGATAGCCAGAGCAATCGCCCTGACCCTGGCGTCGCCAATAATCTGCTGATTGGGTTAGAACGTAACCCCAGAAGCCAAAGAGATTATCTTTTGGATTAGTCGGTACCGGCCGACCGGAAACCGCCCCGACTCGAGGATCATCAAGCTTTTTGAGCAAGTAGTCAATAGTATTTTTTTCGAGCAAAACATCACCATCTGTTAAAACAATTATTTCACTGTCCACCTGTTCCAGCACCAGGTTAAGAGCAGCTGGCTTGCCCTTCTGCCTGTCTTGAATAGTGTCAATCTTTCCCTGATAGGCCTCAACTGCATCAAGGGTAGGTCTATCGGGAGCCACCAAAATTACTCTGGTGTCCTTCAGGTTAACCTGACTCAAAATTCTTTCAATCGCTCCAGCGATAGTTTTTTCTTCTTTCCAAGCGGTAATGACGATGGTAGTTTTTTTGTTCATCTTAAACCTCGGCTTTCAATATGACTAACAATTTCCTTGGCAATCGGCCCAGCAATATAAGCACCCGATCCGCCTCGTTCAACCAAAACAGTAACAACCAGTTGGGGATCATCCTGAGGATAAAAAAGTGTAAACCAAGCGTGACTGTCATCGGTTGCCCCTCCAACCTGGGCTGTTCCAGTTTTACAGGCCACTTGAGGCGAGTAATCAAAAAAGGAAAAACCGGTTCCCCCGGTAGAACAAGCCCTGACCATCCCTTCTTTGATCAAACCAAGCTGGTCTGCTGTTAGTGGCAACTGGCGGCAAACAGGATCTTTTTGAACTACCATCGGTTGACAAATTTTACCACCATTGGCGACCGCACCAGTCATTAAAGCCACCTGAACCGGTGTCATCGTCAAATCTCCCTGGCCAATTGCCAGGTGGTAGGTATTGCCCAAAAACCAACCCTTACCGGCTTCTGGCAACAACCCTTTAATCTCCGATGGCAGATCAATTCCAGTCCTCCTGCCAACACCAAAATCAGAAGCATAACGAAGCAAAGTATCTGCCCCAAGCATTTCACCCACTTTGTAAAAGTAAATATCATTGGACCGCTGAATCGCCTTTACCAGATTAACCATGCCTTCTTTTTGTCCATATTCCAACCAATACCAATTACCAAATCGCCACTGGCCAATTCTAATCTCGCCGGTGTCCTCTATTAAGGTTTGACTATCAATCTTGCCATCGGCCAGACCAGCGCTAGCAGTGACGATCTTAAAAACCGAACCAGGGTGATAGCCGCCGCTGATGGCCCGATTTAAAAAAGGATAGTTATCGTCAGCCAACCAATTGGCGATTTGACTCTCGTCACGACTCAGACCAAAAACATTGGGGTCAAACGATGGCCAAGAGGCCAGTGCCACTACCGCTCCGGTTTGAGGATTCAAAACTACCACTGCCCCCTTTTTTCCGGCAATCGCCTGCCAAGCGATTTGTTGAATCTCCAGATCGATGTTTAAGTTCAAATCCTGGCCTGCTTTAGCGGGCAGAGAGCCCAACTCCTTCAGGGTCTGACCATTGGCATCAACCTCAACCAAACTAACCCCGTCTCGGCCTCTTAACTGGCAGTCGTACTGACTTTCAACTCCACTTCGGCCTACCCAAGCACCAAATCCAATTGGGCAGTCGCCAGTATAGCCTAACGGGCTAAGCTCTTCTTTTGAAGATTCTCCCAAATAGCCAGTCAGCTGACCAGCCGATTGGCCCAGCGGATATTCCCGAAACCACTTTTTTTCTAACTTTACTCCCTCGGTTTCTAGTTTTAAAGCTTGATCCCTGTCAATCAGTTTGTCGCCCTGGTAATACTTAACCGTGTTTCTAGTCAGTTCTTGACCGTTTCTGTCCAGAACTCTTCCTCTGGCGGCCATGATGTTCAGCTCCCTGATTCGATTTTCTTCAGCCAGTCGGCGGTAATACCGACCCTGAATCACCATCAATTCAATCACTCTGGTTAGAAACAAACAAAAGACTAAAAACAGAAGCCAAGAAAAGATTTTTTTTGTCATTTAACTAGCACCATGACGGTCAGACAACTAGCCGGATCAGCCAACCAGTCAACCGTTGCCTGTTGAAAAATTTTGTCTTCCGACAAAAATACTTCTTTAATCGGCCCAATTGAAAAAACGTCACCACTGTCAGCCAAAAACCCGACCCAATCACCAGGGTTGGGCTTCTGACCAGAAAGAATTTCTTTGACTACCAGCTGGTCTTTTTCAAACGACAGAATTCCATCGGCTAAGCTCGACCCCTGTTTCTCGGCGACCTGTTGATCAGACCAAACCCTGACTGGAATCTCCAGCTCAGAGTTAGTCAACAACTTCCCTTTAGCTTGACGGCCATCGGTCCAAGAAACTCGACCTAAAAGCACTCGGCCATCAACAATCGGTGCCCCCAACTCAACCCCCTGGTCAGAATCCAAAACCAAACTGATCAAGCCATTGGCTTGGCTCAAGGTCTTGGCCAAAACTAGTTTAGTTTCCGGCCTAATCCCCGACTCTAGTAATCTCCTAACCTTGGTATTCTCTTCTTCTAGCTCTAACAATTGTGATTGGCAAGAACCCCATTTCTTTTGAATTAACTGATACTGATCAATCGGCCGAACAATTCTTTCTCGATAAATATCACCCCGGAGACCAGAGGATAAGAAACCAACTGAGCGGCGCAACCAGTCTAATTTGCCCCAGTGATCAAGGCCAAAAATGGCCAACAAAAACCCAAAAAGAACCACCCAAATTAGTTGTTGTTTTTTAATCTTCACCTTCGATCAGCCAGTTTAATTTTTTTAAACAAAGCCGGGTTGGTCAAAACCTTGACACAGCCCTGGACCACGGTTGTTTCTGGTTTGCCAGCTACCCAAGCCGGCATTCTAGTTGACTCGGAAACCAGTTTTTCCAACCCAGGCAATTGAGAACAAGCCCCGGTTAGAACAATTCCCCTTTTGAGAATATCGTTGGTCAACTCTGGCGGAGTTTCTTCCAAAACCTCAACCAACTGACTGATAATTTCCTGAAAGGTACCCGAAAGCGATTCTCTAACTTCAACTTCAGAAATTTTGACACTCTTGGGCAAACCGGAAGCCAGGTCTCGACCACGAACAATCAATTGGCGATTACCCGAGTTAACCACCGCTACCGTGCCAATCTTTTTTTTAACCTGTTCGGCTGTCGGTAACCCAATCAAAACTCCATGTTTCATTCTCAAAAAGTCGACAATTCCCTGGTCCATTGTCTGACCGGCCAAAGGCAAAGATCGAGTCAAAACCGTTCCGCCCAGGGAAATAACTGAAATCTCGGTTACTCCCCCACCGATGTCAAGCACCAAAATTCCGGCTGGTTTTTCGACTGGCAAACCGGCCCCCAAGGCGGCCACCATCGCTTTCTCAACCAAAACTACCTGGCCAATACCGGCGCTAAGAGCAGCCGACCGAACCGCCCTTCTTTCAACCTCACTTGATCCGGAAGGGACCGCAATTAAAGCTCTGGGCTTGACCAAACGAGGAAACTTGGATGGCAGTTGCTTGACCAATCCCAACAAATATTCTAAAAAAGCCACCGTCGCATCAAAATCACTAATCACTCCTTTTACTAGCGGGGCAATGACTTCAATTTGCTGAGGTTCCTTTCCCAGCATTTGCTTAGCTTTGGACCCAAAAGCCAAAACCCGAGCCGCTGATCCCGGTTTTTTCTTCTGTCGGGCTACCAAAGTCGGTTCTTCAAATAAAACCCCTTTACCAGGAGCCGCTACCAAAGTGTTAACAGTTCCCAGATCAATCCCAATTGACAACCAAAATTGACTAATATCCAAGGCCATTTTCCTCAATTGTATCCAATTTGCCTGTTCATTTCATGTGGTAAACTGACTCTCAAGTATGGTTAAGCCTGAAAGCCAGCTCTGGGACAAAATTATTTTAATCGCCTATTGCCTGCTTTTTTTTCTAACTCCCCTAATCGTTTCTCCCCTCAGTTTTGAGCTATTTGAGTTTGGCAAAATGATTTGGGTTTACTTGATAACGATTCTAATTGCCTGGGCCTGGGTAATGAAAATGCTTGACCAGAAAAAGATCATTTTTGTCTCCAGTTTCTGGGACCGGCCACTGTTGATTTTTCTATTAAGCCAAGTTCTGGCCACGGTCGTTTCGATTGATCAACACACCAGTATTTTTGGCTATTACTCCCGCTTTAATGGTGGCCTGCTGTCAACCATTTGTTATCTAGTTCTCTACTGGGCAGCAGTTAGCAACCTTGACAAAGGCCAGCTTAAAACTATTGTTAAAACAATTCTGGCTTCTAGCCTGTTGGTGGCCGGATATGGAATTGCTGAACATTTTGGCATCGACAAACACCTCTGGGTTCAAGATGTTCAAAACCGGGTTTTCTCAACCTTGGGTCAACCCAACTGGCTAGCCGCCTACTTGGATGTTCTGATTCTCTTGTTTTTAACCAAATCATACTTTGGCAAATCAAACGAAAAAAAAATCTATCTTTTACTCTCCGGAGTTTTTACCCTCTGTCTGTTTTACACCAAATCTCGCTCCGGCTGGATTGGGCTGGCCATTCCCCTATTCCTACCAATCCTTTGGCTTTTGAAAACAAAATTTCCAAAATTTGTTGTCGGGGGATTCGGTTTAATACTGCTTTTGGGTTTGATACTAAGCCCAAAAACTCTGCGTTGGTTTCAATCCCAATATCAAGCCCAACCAACCGTGGTCAACGGCCAAACTCTACTGATTACTCCGTCAACCGATATTAGAAAAATCGTTTGGAAAGGAGCCCGGGATCTATGGAAACAGTGGCCGATTTTCGGCACCGGAGTCGAAACCTTCGCCTACTCCTACTATTGGACCAGACCGATTGAACACAATCTAACTTCTGAGTGGGATTTTCTTTACAACAAGGCCCACAATGAATATCTCAACCTGGCGGCTACCACTGGTACCGTTGGGTTGGTTTCATCTCTTCTGCTAATTATCTCCTGTTTGGTTTGGATGGTTAAAAACAGCAAAAACGGACCTCTTTCTGTCGCCTGTTTCCTGGTAATGGTTTCAATTGCCGTTACTAACTTTTTTGGCTTTTCGGTGGTTCCAGTGGCAGTCATGTTTTTTCTGCTCCCCGCCCTGGCTTTCATTGAACAAAAACCAGACCAAAATAACGAGAGCCAAACACCAACTGGTAAAAACACTTTTGCCAAATTATTAATCAGCCTTTTGGCGATTGTCGGTTTGGTTGCCACCACCGGCTATTATCTGGCCGATATTTATTTTGTTCAAGCTAGCAACTACCAAAAGATTAATTCTCTTGACTTGGCCAGTCAAAAAATCAACCAAGCCATCAAACTAAACCCACTCGAGCCTAACTTTTACTCTCAAAAGGCTTTAATCACCTCCAAACAAGTGGCCATTCTTAGCCAAACCCAAAACCCAGAGGAAAAACAGGTTGACCTGCTTGCTCAACAAGCCGAAACCAGTATCCAAAAGGCTCTAAAAATCTCGCCTTATCAAATCAATTTCTACAAAAACCAAGTCAAGGTCTACTATTACCTGTCTTTTTACAACCTAGACTATCTAACCAAAGGACTAGAGGCCCTTTTGACAGCCGAACAACTAGCCCCCACCGATCCCAAAATTCCCTACAATACTGCCCTGATCTATCAAACCTTAAAACAAGCCGACCTGGCCGAAGAATATTTCCAAAAGGCGCTTGCCCTAAAGCCCAACTACCAAGAGGCCCAAGCAGGATTGGAAGAACTGGAAACCGCCAGCCACTGATGATGCCCGTCATCCTGATCCTGCTTCGCAGGAGTATTCCCCCCCCCTAGGATCTAATTTCAGACTATTGGACTGCGGAAAGTTTATTTATTTCTTCTTCGTTTGACTGAAAATACACGACCTCGTGATATATATCTATTGGTGAAAGCGACAGAACTTCACCAAATGGACCTCTTATCCCCGAGCCAACATAACCATTCTCTGGAATGTCTTTTAACAGCCCTTTGGACGCCGTTTGTAAAAGGGTTTGATTAACCTCCATTTCCCTTTTCAATCTAGTTACCCCGTCGGATGCGTCCATATCCAAACCACTTAATAATTGAATAGCGTGAGCTCCCTCATGCCATTTACTTTTTGCATCGGGTCGTTTGTTAAAAAAGATCACTCCCTGCCATTGCTGTTGCAACAACAATTCTAGTTCCTCATATGCAAAACGATTTGTTCTGCGGCTTAAACCCCAATTTGCTAGTTGTTTTTGAATCATGTCTCGCGTGGCAAACAAGGCGTTTTCAAAAGGTTCAGTAGTTTTCCCTATGCTATGTTGAATCGATTGCATTAGTGGCCTGCGTGATTTAAAGTACCAGGAGTTCCTGGCAATTATGATGCCATCTTCCTGCAAGCCGTCTAAAAAATTGTCAGGATTATCTCCGCTTGCACTCACTCTTTGTTCAAAATTATCTTTAAATCTTCTTAAACCTTGAGCCTCATCGGTCGTATAACCATACACTGTTAGGTCAAGCGCTTCTATCCTGTCCCTATCTGCCCTTAATCTTTCGTTTGGTTTTCTCCTTCTTCCCTCGGCTTCACTGTTTACTCTTGACTCAGGGTCGGTGATCGGCCTAGCTTCTTGTATTATAGATTCATCCATAGACATAGAATAATTATACATGCCCGCACAAAGTCAAATATCCGTGGTATCCTTAATTGTTACCAAAATTTTCCGACAATGCCAGAAGTAGCAGATGAACTAGTCCAACAAGAAGTTGTTCG
>JBDRHU010000016.1:0-4391 GCA_043816565.1 Patescibacteria group bacterium | reverse complement strand
TGTATTTGCCTGAATTTTTCAACCCTTTAAGCTGTTTGTTTAATTCTTTTACTTGATTTGTTAGTTCAATGTTTTCGTTCATAGTGGGCCCGGAAAGAGTTGAACTTTCTTCTGTACTTTATAAGAGTACCGTTTTTGCCGTTAAACTACGGGCCCTCTTATCGAGTATATCAAATTTAACCTTAAAAATACCCTGTTTTGCAAGTCTGTCTATTTTTATCGGAATATAATTATCTGACAATCCCCGACCGTGTTTCCAAACCACCGCCATCGCCTGCTTGCCAAGTTGGCTTTGATAAAAATGGTGCCGGAGCTGTTTTTCTAACTTTGACAACATAGTAGCTCTTTGTTTTTTGGTTACTTCCTCGACTTGCCCTAACATTTTAGACGCCGGAGTTCCCAATCTTTTTGAATACCTGAAGATATGAATCTTGCCAAAGGCGATCTGTTGACAAAAATCTAGGGTCTTTTCAAAATCTGCCTTAGTCTCCTCAGGAAAACCAACAATTATGTCAGTAGTAATATTGATCCCCTCAACTGACCGACGAAGTTCTTTGACCACTCTTGAAAACTCGTTGGTGGTATATCCCCTACCCATCAACTTCAAAATCCTGTCGCTGCCGGATTGCAAACTCAAATGTAGGTGTCTGGCCAAGCGATCCTTGCCCAAGCCATTAAAAAGATCAATTAGCTTGTCTAGATTTTTAATCCGGGGATTGATTGATCCCAAGCGCAACATCTTAACCTCAGTTTCTTGCAAAACCTTCTCTACCAAGCCAACCCAATCCAATCGCCCGTCTTGATAGGCAGACAAGTTCTGACCTGTCAAAATTACCTCCAAAACTCCTTCTTCAAGAACCTGTTTTACTTGTCTAACCACCTCAACGGCCGGAACGCTAACCGATGGGCCTCTAAGCAACCGAGGCAAACAATAACTGCATTGGTTGTCGCAGCCATTTTGAACCTTAACCAAAGCTCTGGCCCCCAAATCAACCTCTCCGCTGACACTGTCACTAAAATCGAATAATAATCGATCCCACTTTCCTTGGGTGTCAAGCAAATCATCAACCCCTTTAACAGCAATTCCTCCAAAACGATTGATTTTGTCTACCCAACAACCAGCCAAAACAACCCTGGCCCCAGGATTATCTCTTTTAATCTTGCTAACTAATTGTCGAGTTTCCTTCTCGGCCTTTTGGGTAACCACACAAGAGTTGACCACCACCAAGTCAGCCTCAGCCAACTCGGAGGCCTGCCAACCACCACCAAGCAACAATCGTCTCAACTGCTGGCTTTCAGCCCGATTCAATCGACAACCAAGAGTTTTAATACAGAATTTTCTAGGCATTTTGAACGAGTTAAATCCTAATTACTTTGTCCGAATTTTACCCTAGAAGGCATTTAGATGATATACTTTAATCATGAAATCTTCTCTGCCAAGCTTTGTTAGCAAGTATTTCTGGGGTGATAATTTGTCCGAGCTCAACTGGGATGATCATTCCGAATACATCACCCAAACCCTGCTTGAAATGGGCGACCAAAAAGCGGTTGATTGGTTAATGAAAAAAACCAGTAAACAACAATTGTACAAACAGCTACCGTCAATTAAATTAAGCCCAAAATCAGCTAACTTTTGGAAAATTTACCTGTCATGAAACCATTACTCTACTCCCAAACCCTGCCTCCAAAAACAGCCAGATTAATCAAAGAATTTAAGCGAGTAAAACCTCGTTTTTTAAAAAACTTTTACCTCTCCGGCGGAACCGCCCTATCCTTGCAAATTGGCCACCGAGAATCAAATGACCTGGATTTCTTCTGTCAAAAAGACTTTGACCCAATCTTGATCCAAACAGAACTGAAAACATTTGGTCAACTCAAAAACTTGCAACTGGACAAAAATACTCTTAATGCTTTTTTAGGTGGAGTCAAGATTCAGTTTTTAACTTACCCGTATCCACTATTAAAGCCAATCTACAACTGGGAAGGACTTGGGCTTAGTTCGGTCATCGACATTGCCTGCACCAAATTGCAAACAATTAGTAGTCGAGGTAGTAAAAAGGACTTTATCGACCTTTATTTTCTCCTCCAAAAGTATTCTTTGCCAGAAATTTTTCAACAGCTGGACAAAAAATACCGGAAAATAGACTTTAACAAAGTTCACATTTTGAAGTCTCTGGTCTACTTTGTTGATGCTGATAAACAACCAATGCCCCGAATGCACCAAGACGCTTCTTGGAAAGAGATCAAAAACTTTGTTACCAAAAAGGTTAAAATGGGTTAAAATACGGTCACGATATCCGCTCTCATAGTTCAACGGATAGAACAGCTGCCTCCTAAGCGGCAGATCCAGGTTCGATTCCTGGTGAGAGCACCAAAACCCTCTTCTGGCGTGATACACTGGTTGGAAGAAGATGAATCCGGTTGGAAAAAATACCATTGATACCCATGTTAGAACCTATCGCTCGGTATTGCGCAGCTCCAAAGAAATCACCCTCTCTACTCTGGTTCCCACCTATCTGAAAATGGAACCCAGCTCTCACCCGGGTGCTAATTCCCCTCAACCAGACTTGCCAACCTTAGTTTACGCTCAAAGTCGCTTACCCGAGCAAACCCTAGAAAGCCAACTAATCATCATCGGCCAAACCGAAGAAGTTTTTGAAGAAGCCAATTACCAAATAAAAACCTGGCAAAAAGTCAGTGCCGAAAAAAGAAGACGCCACTCCTTTTGGAACCCGAAAAGTAAAACTCTGGCGCTGATGGCGGCTTCCATTTCTGATGTCGACGATATTATTAACCTACTGATTGCTCTCCAAATTGAGGCTAACAAACAGGAAAACAAAGCGATTGATCTGAAAGTTCAACTACTGGAAAATAACTGGGTTAACTTTGCCAAAACCGCTCAGGGCTGGTGGAAAACAATTACCAGCAAAACCAAATCCATTCTTGACCTGACCAACCAACCGCTAGTTTTTGTTTCTTCCAACAACCACAGCCTGATTAACCTAATTGATGGTTTTTGTTTAAAAAACCAAAAAACCATTCTTGATCAGATTAAAAGTGACTTCCCTGAAGTTCAAAAGGAAATCGATGACCGCCAGATAAAAAACAAGGACTACAAAACCTATTTTGCTTCCCAGTTTGTCTTTGCCAAAAACAAAAAACTCTGGCAAAAAAAGCTGGCCCAAGAAGAAAAACTAGGAATTGTCAGGATCCCTCCTCAACAAGATCTACCCTTGGAAACCCAAATTATCCCCGGAAAACTAATCAGTCCCGGGTTGAAAGACCTCAACGTCCTTAATATTGAATATCCATTAGGTTTTACCGCCTTCCACATCTTGGAAGAAATCCTGGAAAACGTTAAGCAGGTCAAGGGGGTCTATATTCTTGGCAAGGCCGCTGCCCTCAACACCACGCCGGGAGATATCCTAATCCCAAAAATTGTCTTTGACGAACACACCCAAAACACCTACTTAATTGAAAACTGTTTTAACAACAATTTCCCCTACAGGTTCGAAAGCGGATCGATTCTGGACAATCAAAAACTAGTTTCAGTGTTAGGAACCTTGCTAGAAAACCGGGCTTTGTTTGAAGAGTACTCAGGACAAGAGTTCAATATTGTTGAGATGGAGGCCGGACCATACCTGGGGGCAGTCACTCAGGCCACCTATCCCAAGTCTCTGCCTCAGGACACCATAGTAGACCTTCACCAACCACCATTTGATCTAGGCCTAATCTACTACTCGTCTGATAACCCCTACACCCTCTCTAAGACCCTAGGAGAATTCCTGGGCATGACAGGCATAGAAGCCACCTATCTGGGAACAAAAGCAATAATCAAAAGATTTTCAAAAACAAACTTCGACTGAGAACTTATTCTGTCTTTGCCCCTTGACCTTGATCATTTCCGGAAATTGCTTTTTGGTAAATCTCGTTTCTCTTCTCTCTTATGTCTGAAAGCATATTAATGGTCTCTGTATCTTCCCTGGCAATGGCATCGTTTTCCATTTTTTCAAAAACGTCGTCTAGAAAAATTGTTAACTCATCTGCCAGAGTTGCCTCCAAAGACTCCCCTCTCATCAAAGACCCAATCCCTGTTAGAAAACGAGTCTTTTCTCCTTCTTCCAGAACATCATCATTCTTGACGTAATCTATCACTAGTTGAAAATCATCTTGGTTCATAAACAAAGCTCCTCAATTTTTAATTTCTAACTACAACCTTAACGCCCCCTAATTCTATTAACTATTCTCCTTGCCCCCTGGATTGGTCTCAGAGCTGCACCTGCAGCGGCTAAAGCTACAACAGGAGCGAGGAAGTCAACGGCGCCCGCCACCTCCCTCAAGGCACCAGCAACATTTGGACCAATATCTCGTACACCCTGCCAAGTTCCAAG
>JBDRHU010000015.1:0-23039 GCA_043816565.1 Patescibacteria group bacterium | reverse complement strand
CAGCGACGATGGGAGCGCATCAGCTGAAGATAGTCGACAACAATCAGTTTCAAACCATGCTCGACTTGAAGTCTTCTGGCCTTGGTTCTCATCTCCAAGATTGACAGGGCCGGAGTATCATCAATGAAAAATGGGGCTTCTGCCAAAATCCCCATTGCTTCCGACAAGCGAGACAAATCTTTGTCGTCCAAGCGACCGGTTTTCATCTTCCAGGCATCAATGTCGGCTTGTCTAATCAGTAACCGATCAACCAGTTCCTCTCGACTCATTTCCAACGAAAAAACACAGATCGGTAGTTTCTCCTCAACGGCAACGTGTCGGGCAACGTTTAGGGCCCAGGCGGTCTTACCAATTCCCGGCCTAGCGGCCATAATCAGCAAATTGCTGGCCTGAAAACCGGCCAAAAGGTTATCCAGATCAGTAAAACCACTGGGAACCCCTCTTAATCCTGACCCTTGTTTTTGAAGTTCATCCAAGCGATCAAAGCTCTCGGCCAGAGCTTCTTTTAAAGACCTAGGGACTTGTTTTAAGTGTCTCTGGGACAGGGCAAAGATTTCTTCTTCAGCCTTGTCCAGAGCCTCCTGTGGGTCCAAGGCTTCATCAAAAGCAGCGTCACCAATAATCCCCGAAGCTCTAATCAGTTCCCTTTTGGCCGATAGCCCCTTAACAATCTGAGCATACGAAGCCACATTGGCGGCTGTCGGTACTGAATTGGCCAGTTTGGTCAAATAGGCTCGACCACCAATTTTACTAAGAACCTTTTTCTTTTTAAGTCTTTCGGCAACGGTTACTAAGTCAACCGCAGTTCGGTTTTCGTAAAGCTCTAAAACAGCAGCAAAAATATCCTCGTGAGCCGGATTGTAAAAATGACCGGGCAAGAGATTGTCGGCCACCTCAACGACGGCATCTTTGTCAATCAAAACTGATCCTAAAATAGAAACTTCAGCTTCTTCAGAGTGGGGCGGGACTCGAAGACGACTTTTCTCCCCGTCGGACATATCTTGGCCTCCTTAGGACCTAAACTTTTCAAATAACTTTCAAAACCACCACTTGAATATCGTCCCCGATTTCTTCTCTTTTGGGGACAAAAGATTCCTGTGGTTTGAGTTGTTCCTGATCAGCAGCATCTAAAAACTGAGTGCTATTTTCATTACTAACAACCACAACCGAGGGAGAGATTTTCTTGACCGCTTCCCAAATCTTTTTGGCTTCCTCCTCGGAAGCTGGCAGAGACAAAAGCAAAACGTCAACCGAATCAAAATCGTCGGTCTTGTCAGACAACAGTTTTTCCCAGTTGTTTTCGACAAAATACAGACTCCAATCGTCAGCCTTAACCAACCAATGACCGGGGCTTGAGCCAATCACTTCAACTCCACTAATTTCATACTCCCCAGGACCGAAAACAAAAAATGGCTGGTCTCTTTTGACCGAAGTGATTCTCTCGTCAAGCGAGTTGGTTGAAAAAACAATATCGGCCTTGGCCTTACCGGCAAACCCAGAACCAAAAAGTAAGAAAACGTCCTTGGTTTTGACCCTGAAAGTGTTATTGGCAATTGATTTAATTTCCATTACTGGCATTAATCTTACCATCCCCGACTGGCAACAACAAGGGGAGGACAACCATGTCTAAATAGCGCATATTATGGCAAAACTTCTCCTTGACTTTACTCCGTCTTCCTCTTAATATGAGGGTAAGATTCATGAAAAAAGAATTGCTTTTAGCGATTGTTTTAGGTGCCTGCCTCGGCTTTGGAATTACCGGATTTGTCTGGCTTAAAAAAACCGGTCGCCTGAACTTCAAAAACAACTCTGATCAGCAGGAGACCCAAGTCTCCCCCTCCCCGATTCCGAACGACAACCAGGACAGTAAAATATCTTTAGAGATTAACCAGCCGGAAAACGAAAGCATTCTTGACCAAGAAGAAGTCACTCTCAAGGGCAAAACTTTGCCCCTGGCAACGGTTGTGGTTGTTTGGGAAGAGGGCGAAGATATCTTAATTGCTGACAAAGAAGGCCTTTTTGAAACTGAAATCACCCTGGTAGCCGCTGGCAACGAAATTGAAATTACTAGTTATGATGAGCAAGGCCAAGAAGCCAGCCAAATTCTCACTCTTACTTATTCAACTGCCGAAATTTAAACCAATGAAGAAAAAAACTATATCCCTGTCATTTTTGGCCCTCGTTCTGTTTGGCTTGGGCTTAACATTACTCAGCAAAGATTCCCTGGCGGTTGCCGAAGACAATCCATCGCCAACTCCTGAGGGGACGGTTTCCGGAGTTCTGGACGACAAGATTGACGATCTGCGAGAAGAAGTTAGAAAAAAAGTTGAAGAGAAGCTGAAAAACATCGTCGATCAACAAACCAAAAGAGGTTGGATTGGTACGGTTGAGAAAAAAGACAAGCTTAGTTTTACCCTAAAAACTAATAACCAACCAGAACCAAGACAGGTCAATATTAGTGAAGATCTGGAAGTGGTTGACGACAGTCGAAAAGAATTGACCTTTGACCAAATCACTGAGGGCCAAAGAGTAATCGCCATGGGCTATCTCCAAGCTGATGGTAGCTTAGAAGCTAAAAGAATTGTCTTGATCGATAAAGCTGAAGATCGTGGCATTGAAGCTGTTTTTGGAACCATCACTGATGTCTCAACAGAAAAACAAATTTTGTCAATCACTCCCCTGTCGGATATCGACAATGCCTATGAAGTCATCATCGATTCCAAATCGACATTAAGGCAAAGAACTGATGGTGACAGTAAAAAAACTAAATATGCGGATTTACAGGCTGACCAAAAAGTAGTCGCCGTTTTGTCACTTTCCAAAGACAACGGTACCACTCTCAACGCCAAAACAATGTTAATCGTCTCCTCTCTGCCAGAACCATCCCCAACCCCGACTGAGGCTGAAGTTAAAGAGTAAACTGATCTCGCCGGAAAACAAACTAATTGACAGAATGGAAGTTAAGATGGTCCTCTACTCTGGTGATTCTTTTTCCTAATTCAATGTCTTTTCTGTCTAAAACATCCAACATTACAGAAACATCTCTCCTGATTTTTCTCACATCTTTTTTAATGGGTTTTAATTTACCCTCCACAACATCACCTATTTTATCAAGATCATTTTTTGTCAAAGTCATGATTTGATTTAAACAAAGACCGACCTTCTTGTCAAGCGAAAATTTGACAAGGAGCTTTTTCGTGATACAATTCCCTTTAGGCATGAAAAGTATGGTCCAAAAACACCATCACCATCAATCCAGCAAACGGTTGGCGGTCTTTTCCTGTCGATAAAAAATAGTTTAAACAAACAAAAGTAGACCCGCCAACCGGCGGGTTTTTTCTTGTGTAAAAAACTTGGTGGCTGTAGCCAAATGGACAAGGCGTTTGCCTGTGGAGCAAAAAATAGCGGGTTCGACTCCCGTCAGCCACCCCAAAAATAAAAATGTTATTATTTAAATTAGGAGAAACATGAGCAAAGATAAAAAGGGTCAAAGTAAAATTATTGAGCCGAGGACCTTAAAAGGGTTTAGGGATTTACTTCCCAAAGATGTTGCCATCAAGCAAGAGGTAATTGAAATCTTAAAACAGGTTTTTGAGTCGTTCGGTTTTCAACCACTGGAAACACCAACCCTGGAATACGCTTCGACATTGCTAAACAAGTATGGGGAAGAAGCGGATAAATTAGTTTACACTTTCAAAGATAAGGGAGCCCGAAAAATCGGCCTCCGTTACGACCTGACCGTTCCGGTTTGCAAAGTGATGGCTATCTATCAAAATCAAATCCCTCTGCCTTTCAAGCGCTATCAAATCCAAAATGTGTTTCGGGCTGAAAAACCTCAACGGGGTCGTTTTAGGGAATTTACTCAATGTGACATCGATACCTTTGGAGTCTGGTCTCCACTGGCCGATGCTGAAATTATCCAAGTAGTTTATACCTGCCTGAAGGCAATTGGCTTTAAGGAATTTACCATCAATATCAACTCGCGCCAAATACTTTTTGAGATCCTGGAGAAAGCCAAAATCACTGACAGTGTCCAACAAAAATTAGTTCTTCAATCGATTGACAAACTGGACAAAAAGCCTCGAAGCGAAGTCGAACAAGAATTGGCCACCAAAAACCTAAAGAAACAAGACATCGAAAGGCTTTTTAAGGCAATTGACAATGCCAAGACCAACGAAGAGTTGTCTTTGATCTTTGATTATCTAAAAAGCAACCAAATCCCCGAACAGTTTTATCGCTTTTCCCCTTTTATGGTCCGCGGTCTTGATTACTACACCAGAACCGTCTTTGAAACCTATGTTGGTCAGCCAAAAGTCGGATCGATTACCGGAGGAGGACGATATGATAAGTTAACCGCTCAACTCGGTGGACCAGACTTGACCGGAACCGGTACCACCATTGGCCTGGAAAGAATCGTTGAGGTGATCAAAGAATTTGACTTGTGGCCGGAGCTAACTACCGTTTCCACCCAAGTATTAGTAATCATTTTTTCTCCAGAATTAAAAGAAACCTCAATCAAAACAGTCAGCGAATTGAGAAAGGCGGGCATTACCGCCGAACTTTACCTGGAGCCTAACGACAAAATCTCCAAACAACTCAAGTACGCTGACCAAAAGGGTATCCCCTACACCATCATCATTGGTCCGGATGAGATCAAGAAAAAAACCGTTGTCTTAAAAGATTTGGCCAAAAGAAGCCAGCAAGAATTGACTCTCAAAGAAGCAATCAGTCTTTTGACACAACAGCTATAGACGATACCCCTCTCGTCTATAGGAGATCCTTCGTCGCTTCGCTCCTCAGGATGACGGACGAGAGAGGGTTCAGGATGACGAGGGGAGCTGGCAAAACGACAACCCGTTTTCTTCGGACTGATTGGCAAGCTCCATTTCTCTATCAACGATTCTCCAAAATAAGCCTAATTGCACCAAAGAATCGAAAGCAATTTCTGCCCTAACACTTCCTTCGGGAATAACTGGTGTAGCGCCAGAAAAAGTTGTATAGCGCTCTCCCGCCGGAGTAACCCCAAATTCGGCACTAACACACCAGGCTGCCTTTTTTAAAACCCGCGCCCTGCGGAAGGTGCAAAGTTCAGCTAACGCCGGATACGGATCGGCTGGCAGAGCTTCACCCGGAACAACTCTAGCTTCTTTCTGAACCACAAACAAATTCTAGCAGAAAAACAAAAAAAGTTATTTTTACAAAATCATTTGAAGATCGCCGTCAATGATGGCGTCGGCTCGATTGACTTTTTTATTAGTTTTGTGATTAGTAACTCGGTTTTGGGGAAAATTGTAGGTTCTGATTTTCTCGGATCGACTCCCCGACCCGGCTGACTGACGAATGTCACCAACCAAGCCTCCGGTTCGATCTTGTTCCAATTGCCAAAGCTTACTGGCCAAAACCCCAATGGCAATTTGTCGGTTTTGCTGTTGACTTCTTTCCCTCCGGCTTTCAACCACCAGTCCGCTCGGTTTGTGTCTTACTCTAACCGCGGTTGAAACTTTGTTAACATTCTGGCCTCCATGACCACCAGCTCGGAAAAAGTCCCACTCTAGGTCCTCAGTTTTGACCTCTCCTGATTGAGCAAAAACTTCTGGCATCGCCACCACCACTGCTGTTGAAGTATGGATTCGGCCTCTCTTTTCGGTGTCAGGCACTCTTTGGACCCGATGAGTGCCGGTTTCGCCCTTTAAAAGGGTATAGACGCCGTCTCCGGCGATTCTGATAGTACTATCATCAACTTGAGCAGCCTTCCAATTCTTTTTTTGAGCAAAGCGAAGATACATTCTGCCCAAGTCTTGAGCCCAAAGCTTGGACTCCAAACCTCCGGGGCCGGGATAAATCTCTAAAATGGCAACGTTATTGTTAACAATCACTGTAAAAAACTACTTACCTTTGGCTACCTTATTCTTAACTTTAGTTTTCTTCTTTGGGGCCTTCGGATCGATTATTTTTTTTGACTTCTTGGATTTTTTAGATTTTCCTTTGTTTTTGAGAGCTTCTTGTCTCTTTCTTTCAAACCTTTCAATTCGGCCCTCGCTGTCAACAAACTTGGCCTTGCCGACATAGAAAGGGTGGCAAGCCGAACAAATGTTGACACTGATCTTTTCTAGAACCGATCCAGTCACAAAGGTATTGCCACAACTGCAGGTCACCTGGCAATTATCATAATACTTAGGATGAACTTTAGCTTTCATTACTGGAGTAGTATATCAGGACTCGACTCTTTCTTCCAGTCTGACTTTAACTGTCTGCTCTTGACCATCACGCCAAAACTTGATCTCAAGCTCGTCACCAACTCGTTTTCTGTTAATAATCTTGGCAACGGCGTTCTGGTCTTCTTCAATCTTTTGATTGTCAATCTGGGTAACAATATCACCCTCTTTGAGCCCGGCCTTGGCCGCTGGAGAATCTTCAACCACCCGACGCAAGTAAGCCCCTTGAGGAACTTCGTTTAACAAAGCTGACTTCTGGGAAATGATTTGATACTCAAGGCCCAAAAATGGTCTTTTAAACTCGCCAGTCTCTTTGAAAATCTTCAAACTTTCTTTAACAACTTCAATTGGAATGGCAAAGCCGATGTTCTCGGCCCCGCCGGCAACAGCGACATTAACCCCAATTACCTGATTAGCACTGTCCAGTAGCGGTCCGCCAGAGTTGCCGGGATTGATAGCGGCATCAGTCTGGATGACATTATCTATCTGCTCAACATAGCCCTCTAGGGCTGACCCAGCCGTAATCCCCCGCCCTAGTCCTGAAATCACCCCGGTGGTAACCGTGTGACGAAACTCTCCCAAGGCGGTTCCAATCGCCACCACCAACTGCCCAACTCTCAGCTGGTCAGAACTCCCCAAAACCAAACTGGGCAATTCAATTGAGGCCTTTAAAATCGCCAAATCGTTGGCCGGATCACGATAGATGGCCTCAACCGGATATTCCTGACCCTCTTTGTCAATAATCCGATATTTGGCGGCCACATCGGAAACAACGTGCTTGTTGGTAACAATTAATCCTTGATCAACCACAAAACCACTGCCAATATCTTGGTCAATCTTTCTTTCCTGGGTCTGGAGACCAAAATAACCAAACGGGTCAAAGTTAAACAGAGGCACCTTTTCGGTTTTACTAATTGAAACTGTTACCACTGATGAGGCCGACTTTTCAACGATGTCAGTAACGACCGACTCTTCTTTTAAAATCTTTTGTTCGACATAGGCCTGACCCGGTTGACCGGACCGAAACAACCCCAAACGATCCAAAACCCCGCCAAAGATAATCGCTCCTAAAAAGAAAGCGCCCGAGGCAAAACCGGCCAAAAACAAACGCCAAGTTTTCTTGTTCACTTTACTCACCAGTTACCAATATACTCAGACCTTTTTTGAGTGTCAAGTCTTCCGAACCATCGCCGACGTCAACCTCAACATCTGGTTTAATCCCTTGCTTGTGAATTGAATCCCCGTTGGGCAATAACCAACGAGCAATAGTAACGTGCAATCCAGCCTGGCCAGGTAGATCTTCCGGCTCTTGAACCGTTCCCTTACCAAAAGAGGTTTGACCAACTATCTTGGCTCGTTGATGATCACGCAAAGCTCCAGCTAAAATCTCGGCTGCCGAAGCCGAGCCTTGGTTTATCAAAACCACTAGTGGTACTTCGGTTAATTCTCCAATTCGATCCACTGTAAACTTGATCTTTTTGCCTTTGTAATCCTCTTGCCAAACGACCACTTCTCCTCTAGGCAAAAACTCACCGGCAGTGAAAACCGATCCCTGCAAGAACCCCCCCGGGTTATTGCGCAAATCCAAAACCACTCCACCAAAATCAGCCTGGCTCTTTTCTAACTTCATTTGCTCAACCCAAGCCAACCACTCGTTTTGCATGACTTCACTAAATTGCAACAAGTGGATATAGGCAAAACGCTTGCCACCAGCAGTTTCCCAGCGAGTTTCCAGCGCCGGAACGGCAATATTGGCTCTGGTAATAACCACCTCAAACGGGGCCGCCTGACCCTGTCTAAACAAAGTTAGAGTGACATCGGTCCCCTGCTTGCCTCGAATCAACTTGACCGCTTCAGGCAAAGAAATCCCTTGAGTGTCTTGATCAACTTGATTGGCTTCATCTTTAATCTTCAAAATCAAGTCCCCGGCCTGAACTCCAACTTTCTGAGCCGGTGTCCCATCCAAGGGAGACAAAACCGCTAATGTTTTGTCTTTAAAACCCAACTGAATACCAACCCCACCGAACTCTCCGGTTAGATCCTCTTTGTTGACCTTGTTGTCATCCGGAGGCAAAAAGACCGTATAGGGATCCTCCAGAGAAGCCACCATGCCAGCGATTGCTCCCTCAACCATTTTCTCCGGATCAATCTGGCTGCGGTCTAGATACTTGTCCTCAAGCCGATGCCAAACTAACCAGAAAAGAGACAGGTCGGCCCCACTAATGGAAGCCGTCGGCCGAGTGGTCCCAATCTTGTAGCCAATCAAACCCACCGCCAGCAAGCAGACGGCAAAAGCGACTAAGTAACGAATCTTTTTTAGAGTAATTTTTACGACAACCATGTTACTGAGTTTTTTTCATTATCACCAATCATCACAATTCCGACAACCCCAACTGTTTTGGCTTTAGCCAAAAAAACCGGACTGGCTGACTCAACTAACAGAATCTTACCATCATGTTGGGCCCCCAATCCCGAAAAGTCACCATCAAACTTTTCAGCCTCGAAAGTTAATTCAATCATGCCCTCGTTAACTTTGTCAACCCGACTATCAGCCGGAGCCAGGAATTGAATCTCACCGTCAGTGGCCAACAGTTCCCCAAGTTTAAGCTCTTGGTCTGATTTTACTAAAATATCCGCCTCTAGTGGTAGGTGGAAACACCAAACAATCTTTCTCATTAATTTAGAAAATTAACGACTGGCCTTGGTAACAAAAGGGAGTAACCCTAGGTGTCGACAGTGTTTAATCAAGTCTCCCAAGCGTCTTTGATGTTTGGCACAAATCCCGGTTCGATTCCGACCCAAAATTCGGGATCGAGAAGATAAATAACCGGCCAATTCAGTCCAACCGCGCCAAGTGGGAAGCTCCTTGCCCTGACAAAACGGACAATTAGTTTCTACTTTTCTAATCTCTTCTCTTTTTGGTCTTCTACCTCTAGCCATAGTTTTTATTCTTTAAAGTTTAAAATGGGATATCGTCACTATTAACTTCTGGTGGCTTTTCTGCGTCGGCCCCTGAATCAACTTGGTCAACATCATCCGAGTTCTTTGACTTCGCCTCTTGAGCTGGCTCCGCAGGGGCTTGTTCTCCCAACTCATCACTGACTGGAATCTCGTCGGTTTCAACCGGAATCTCATCAGGCAAATCTGAGCCAACCGCTCCTCGAGCATCAAGAATAATCATGTCTTCAATAACTATTTCGGTGGTCTGCCTCTTGACCCCATCATTGCCAGTCCACTCACGATACTGCAGTCGACCCTCAACATAGATTCTTCGCCCTTTGGCTAACAACTGAGAACAAAGTTCGGCCAATTTCTTCCAGGCCACCAGTTTATGAAACTGGGCATCCTCTTTCTTTTCTCCATCTTGAGTTGACCATTGTCGATTGGTGGCAATGCCAAAACTACAAACGGCAGTTCCCGAAGGGGTATATCTTAACTCAGGATCCCTGGTCAGATTTCCGATTAACATTACTTTGTTCAAACATCGATTAGCCATTCTCTCTTCCCTCCTTGTTAATTAATCTTTAATAGCAGATATCTAATAATATCAGATTGACGATTGATGAAAGTCGCCACCGGAGTAAAGTTAAAACCCTCACTGGCTGATAATTGCCAAGAAAGGAAATGGCCTTTGTCCTCTTCGGCAATTGGATAACAGAAGTTCAAGTTGGAAAGATCTTCTTTCTTGTCGACCTTAACCCCCTTGGACTTAAACTCCTTTTCTAAACCGGTTAGCAGTTCCTCTTCCTGTTGTTTTTTTAAACTAGGCCGGAGAACCAAAACAAATTCATATTTTCTCATTCGTCTTGCTGATTATATCTTTAGAATACTCAAGCGTCAACAACGTCGTAACCCAACTTTTTAATCTTTTCCCTAACTTTGTCGGCTTCTTGGTATTTCTTTTCTTTTCTCAGCCGTTCCCGGCGATCGAGTAATTCTTGGATTTCTTTAGAAGCTTTTTTGGTTTTGGGCAGTTGGCCAATCTTGAATCCCAACACTTGATCCCAATCAAGTAAAAGATATTTTTTCTCTTGGTCAGACAAATCACTTTTGACCATTTCCCAAACCACCGCCATCGCCTTAGGCCAATTCAGATCATCAGCTAACACCTCGATAAATCTTTCCTGCCACTGTTTGGTTTCTTGACTCTCCTTTGGTTCTCCCTGCCAATTAGAAAAAGCTTTTTGGAGCCTCTCTAGGGCTCGTTGGGCCCCCTTGAGAGCCTGCCAGCTAAAGTCCAAGCCTTTGCGATAGTGAGAGCTTAAAATCAAGTAACGATGGGCCAAAGGATCAAAACCCTTGGCTTTCAAATCGGCTACTGTAAAAAAGTTACCCTTGCTCTTGGACATCTTCTCCCCTTTTAAGTTCAGCCATTCGTTGTGAATCCAAAAATTGGCTGTCTGATGTCCGAAAGCACCGTAGCCTTGAGCAATTTCATTGGTGTGGTGAACAGGAATATGTTCCCTGCCCCCAGTGTGGATATCAAACCTTTGCCCCAAATGTTTAACTGACATGGCGGTACACTCCAAATGCCAACCAGGAAAACCCCTACCCCAAGGGCTGTCCCACTGCATAATATGATTGGGTTGGTTATTTACCCAAAGAAGAAAGTCCCAAGGTTGTTTTTTGTCCTGGTCAACATCAACTCGGGAACCGGCCTCTTGTTGGCCCAGATCCAAATTGGCAAAGTCTGGATATTGAGCGAATTTACTGGTATCAAACACCAACCCAGTGCCAGTCTGATAGGCAAAACCATTTTTTTCAATTAGTTTGGCCAGATCAATCTGTTCTTGGACATACTCAGTCGCTCGGCAAAAAACATCAGGTTTTTGGATGTTGAGCAACTCCAAGCTTTCCATAAACTGCTCGATATATTTGTCAGCAATTTCCCAAACAGACAAGTTCTCCCTCTTGGCCCCCTTTTCCATTTTGTCGTCACCGATGTCCCCGTCTGAAGTCAAGTGGCCAACATCGGTGATATTCATCACCCAGTTAACTTTGTAGCCCAAGTATCTCAAAAATCTAACCAGGCTGTCCCATTGGGTGTAACAATACATATGACCGATGTGTTGATTCCAATAAACCGTTGGTCCACAGGAATAAATCCCAATTTCTCCAGGCTTAACCGGGACCAACTCGTCTTTCTGGCGAGTTAAAGTATTGTGAAGACTAATCTTTTTTATTGCCATCATCTGCCTCTATTCTAACAAATCGAAAAATCTTTCTTAATCTTTACCCCCCTTACCCATTTCTTTAGTCCCTGAACTTTTCTTTATATTTCTGGCGAAAGCACTGCCTCTCTTTTTCTTGCCTGGTGGTTCATAGTAGGCATCGGCCGACATTGCCTCTTCCTCTTGTCTTTTCTGTTCAGCTAATTGTCTTAAAAACTCCTCTTCCTTGGCATCTTGTAGACGCTTTTTTTCAGCCCTAACCTGAGCAATTTCTTTCTCAACGTCTCGACCTCTACCGGAAGTTGGTTCGGAACCATCTTGACCAATTTCAGCTCTAATCCGATTGAGTTCTTCCAAGTCTTGAGTTTTTTGAGCTTGCTTCAAACGGCTTGAGAAGGCTGGATCAGCCTTGGGCTTGGGGTTCGATTTGGGTCCACCCAAAACACCACTAACAACTTCATCAGCAATCTGAGCTGGTTGTTCAATTGCTTTCTCAAAGGTTTGCTTGACCAAACCAGTTAGTCCACTTTTGACTCCTGAAACCGTTTTGGGCATTCTGACTGCTTTCATTCTTTAGTTTTTAAAACAAGCCTAGGTCTCCGGCAATCCCCTGCATCTTTTGAGCAGCAATCTTTTGTGACTTTTTCAGCGCCTTATTAAGGGCCTCCTGCAGATCCTTGTTGGGAACCCCATTGATGGTTAACTCTTTAACCTTCTGGTCTCCCGAAACCACAATCCTAACACTACCCTCTTCAACCACCACTGTTTCGGCCGCTAAAGCTTTTTGAAGCTTTTTGAGCTCATTGATTTTTTTAATTTTGTCTAACATCTGTCCACCCCCTTTTTGTTAATTACCAAAAATATCTTTGGCCATGTTATAAAGTTCGTCTTCGTTAGCCGACTTTTCAGTCACTATCTCTGCTGGTTCGGGTTCTGGCTTGGGGTCTACCTTAGGTTTTTCCCCCAAAACACACCGGACCCTCAACGGTGATTGGCAAAGTTTTAACAGTCCGTCCTCAATAATCTGTCGATTTCGATTCTCGTCCAGTTTCTCTTTGTGAAAAGAGTAGAAAACCTCAATCACCAAAGTATCTCGATCAACCTTCTTGGGCCTGGCGGCTCTGAGCAAGGCCGAAACCGAGTGATTCATTGGTTTTAAAACATTCAAAAGTTCGGCCCACTTTCCTTCAATCTCGGTCAACTTAACACCAGTTGCCGATAGTGGTTTTGGTCTGCTGTCTGGTAACGAATCCTCTTTTTGTTTAACAGGTAACCCTTTCTTCTTTGTGGGCTTGCCACCGACCGGTGGTTCAATTGTCTCAGTGGTCGACAGAAATTCAACTAGGGCCAGTTGCAAAGGTAGTTGTGGCAAGACTGATGATTTCTGTTCCCAAACCGCTCGTTGAAACAATCGAGCCAATGCCAACCAACGCTCTGGAGGAAAAGCGACTGACAGGTCAATTAACTCTTTGTCGTCACCAACCCCAGCGCCAAGCAAAATTATCTGTCGCAAGCCATTTAGAAGCTCTCGTAAATAGTCATCGAAATCAACCCCTCGTTCTGACAAACGATCGGCAATTTTCAAAACCTCTCCCAATTCGTTTTGGGAAATAAGTTTTAATAATTCTTTTGGTTTCTCTCCTTGCCAACGACCTAAAAATTCTTCGGCTGCCTTAAAGGTAATCTTTTTACCCAAAGACAAAACCAAACTCTCTAGGTTTTTTTGGGCATCTCTAAAGCCACCATCGGCCAAATCAGCCGTCAGCTCAAGAACTTTTTGATCAATTGTCAGCTTTTCTCCTTTGACCACCTTGCTTAAGCTGCGCAACATCTCGGCTCGATTGCCTTTGTTAAACTCAATTCGAAACAGGCGCGATAAAACGGTTGGGATAATCTTTTCTGGATCGGTGGTGCAAAGCACAAAGACAACGTGGGCCGGAGGCTCTTCTAGGGTCTTTAACAGGGCATTAAAGGCCTCTTTGGTCAACATGTGGACCTCATCAATAATGTAGACCTTGTAGTTGCCTCCCAGAGGTGACAACGCTACCCTTTCTTTAATCTGCCTAATATCATCAATCCCTCGGTTTGAGGCGGCATCCATTTCAATAACGTCCAAACTGATACCGTCAGTAATTTCCTTGCAGGATGGGCAGTTATTACACGGTTTGGGTACTTTTTGTGACTGGCAGTTGATGGCCTTGGCCAAAATTCTGGCCGCTGAGGTCTTACCGGTTCCTTTTGGTCCAGCAAACAAAAAAGCCTGAGGAATTGGTTGGCGAGCCAAAACTTTCTCAAATTGTTCTCGAACCAACTCTAAATCCAACTCTTCAATCGTCTGGGGTCGGTACTTTAGAAAATACATTTTACTAATTACCAGTTACTATTTACTAGTTACTAACTATCAAATTATTAATTCCGTGAGTCAAAAGCTCAAAAATAATCTCATCCACCATTCGGTCTCTGGCCATCGCCTGTCTTCTGGCCTCAGGAAAACAAATCACCAAATCCCCCATCATCAAAGTCCCTTCTGGGCTCTTTTCATTTAAAGGAAAAGCCAAAACTTCAGGAATATAGTCCATTTGGCGATAATCCTGATTTAACTGCTTGGCCTTGCGCTTGCCAACAAAAACGACACTCAGCTCCAAGTTATCACTCAATCCGGATTCTGTCAAAACTTTTTTAATCCAAATACGAATCTTTTTAGTATCAATCGGATAGCGCGGATCCTTTTTAATCAGGATTCTCATTCTCAGGCAGTATTAAGCAATTTTTTAACTACCAGTGAAACCTGATTTCCGTCAGCCCGACCAGCCACTTGACCCACCAACTGGCCCATCAACTGGCCAAAGTTCAATCCCGGATTTTTGACCAATATTTCTTGGGCCATCTTCTCCAAGTCTTTTTCGGTCAACATCTCTGGTAGATAGTCTGATAAAAGGGTAATTTCTTCCTCTTGCTCGGCAACCAAATCAGCCCTTTGACCTTTTTTGAACATCTCGAGGGCTTCCTTTTTCCGTTTCATTTCCTTTTGTAAAACAGTCATTACCGTCGGCCCGTCAAGGTCTTTGTTCAACTTGATTTCTTCACTTTGCAAAAGAGAAAGTAGGTATTTTAATATCTCCACTCTTCTTTTTTGGCTTGATTTGATCGCCTGGCGAACGTCAGTCTGGATTTTTTGATAAACAGCGTCCATTTTTAAACTTAAACTGGCCTCTTGCGATTTAACCTCTTTTTTTCTTTGGCTCTTTCGTATCGTTTGCGGGAATCCTTTTTGTGCCTTTTGCGGTCTTTAATCTCGTTAACGATATCCTCGTCAACCGAGACCCGTTTAAAACGGTTAGTCAAATCAGCGTTGGAATCTCCACTTTTTTTCTTAATGACAATCGACATTCAGCAAACACCCCCTCTCTCCTGACAAGGAGTTTAACAAAGATAGCACTACAAAACAAGAAGGCAAAACTACTTGTTGGCCCGCCGACACTTAATCAAATCGGCCCCGTTGACAACCCCATTGTCGTCAAAATCGTATTGACAATCACTGGTACCGAACTTCTCGGTGAACTCGGCGTTGACACACTTAGTTACCTTAACACAGCTTGACGAATTATCAGCCGAAGACGAACCTGGTGGAGCCAAAGGAATCGTTGGCGCAGCAACCATCTTGGTTGGCGCTGGTTGCTGAGTTGTCAAGCCTGGGTCCTCAGCCATAGTTTTAAATGAATAAGGAATCCCCTTATTATCATAGATTTGATCTTCAACCCTAATTCTAAAATAATAGGTGGTTTCCGGCTTAAGAGGGGTCAGTGCCTGACGGTGAGTTGTACTAGCGGCATTCTCCAACGATCTTAATAACAAACTGGCCGGAGTGGTTCCATACTCAACTACCCCCTGACAGCTTTCCTTGTCAGTCTGCCAAGAGATAGTGGCTGACTTGTCACTGGCTTGGGCCTTAACTCCGGTTGGTTCACAATCTCCAGCCGCTCCGCTAAGCAAGGTTTTGGCAGTTTGCAAACCAAAAACAGAAACAACCCCAACTAAAAGTAAGATTAAAACGATGATGATTGTCTTGATATTTTTCATGCTCTTAAAAAACCAACAATGTTCCCAATAATAACATTAAACCGCCTCCGGATAAAAGGAGCAATAAAGGAGCGTCAATTCCGGTTTCCGGCAACTGGCTGGGCGTGCTGGTTGGTGCATCAGGAGCAGTGGTCGCTGCTGGAACGCTGGTCGTCGCAGGAGCAGTGGTCGCTACCGGAGAAGATCCACTACCAATAGTATAACTACCGCTTCCGTTGGATGGACAGTCGATGACATCATTGGCAGCCGCATCCCAGACAGCCGAATCGGTATCGCCACCGGCTTGACAAAGGAAAGAAACCGAAGCTGTTCCCTCGGCCTTACCAGCAAAGGTGATTGTCCCGATTACTCCAGTTCCACTTTTGGTCTGAAGGGTTTGCTCAGAAAAAGAATAGATCGTAATCCGACCAGAAGCAGCATCGATGTTGTAATCAAAACCACCGAAAAAGTCGCCTTTACTAACTGATTTGGCTTCCAAACGAGTCGAATCAAAGTTAATTAGAGCATCCACCGCCATCGCTTCTTGACCAGCGGTATCAACACTAACTGTAACGGCAAACTGCTCCCCAGTTGAGTGAGTTCCCGAAGCTGGAGTCAAATACAAACGGGCCCCAGCAACAGCCTGGACTGCTCCCACTCTCAAGCAGGCCAAAAAAAGCAAAAGTGGTAACAATAAACGTCTTAAAAACATTTTCATCAATTAGCAATCAAAATAAGTTCTTCGCTAGTAAAAGGCACTTTCTTGGCGGTGGTATTTTCGGCCAAAACTGTCCCGGCCTTGTCTTCGACTCCAACCAAGTTCAAACTGCTGGCTCCGGCTTTTTGGGCAGTGACGCTGACAGTCAGTAAAACCGTCTCCTGACCAGGCTCAAAAACCACCCCTTCGGGCTTGTCCATTTCTAACATCGAAACCACCACTCGCTGTTTTTCTGGTTCAATCCAGTTGCGAGATACTAAAGAAAAGTCAGACGAAGGCACTGTTCCAGTAATTTCCAAATATTCCGGATCATACTCAAATACCAAATCGACCCCATCTAAAGCCACTTTCTCGAGTGGAGTCATAATAATCTGAACCTCAGTCGGTTGACCGACAGCTACTGCCTGGGGACTCCTAAACATTAAACTAACTCTTGGTTCCGACTCCAACTCTTCAATTAAAGTTGGTTGCCCCGACGGTGTTGCCTCATTGCCAACCTGTCTTTTGCTGACCTTGTCGACCACCAAAACGCACTCAAAAATAACCAAAACCGCCAAAACAGGAACTAACCACTTTGCCTTTTTTAGATCAAATTTCTTTAAATCCATTTTTCCTCCTTTAAAAATTAAATTTCTTCGCCATACTTGTTGCTCAAGGTTTCGAGCAACTTGACCAAGTCTTGAGGATTGACTACCCCGTTGGGAACCACATCTTCTGGCAACCCAACTCCCGTTTGCCCCAAGGCACTTTTAACTTGAGTAAAATCAAGACTGTTAACCACAGTATCAAAGTTAACATCGCCCGGCTCTAACTCAAAACCAGTCCAATCATAGTCATTGTCTCCAATAATCAAGCTAATTGCTTCATCTCCAACTCGACAGCGTTCAACTTGAAAATCTCGGCAAAAAACTCTAGGCAAATAACCATCAACCGTAACAGAAACCAGATATTTATCTCCAGCCGGCACACCAACTAAACTCAACCTAGCAGAACCGATCGCAGTACTGTCAAAAGTAACCGTAACATCTTCAAACTCTTTCCTGAAAGCACCTTTTTTAACCACTACTGTCGCCGCCTTGTTTGGAATGTCGTCAATGTAAATGGTCTGGTCATTAACCATATAACTGGTTCCTCCAAGCTTAATTTTAAAATCCAGTATTGGCCACTGGCCATCAACCAATGTTGGTGTCGGTCTTCCCTGATCAGTCACGTTGACAGTTGTGGAAGCAAAACTGTCAAGTTTTAAAGTTCTGTCAATATCCCCCGTTTGGCCTCTAGAACCAACAATCTCATATTCGCCTACTCGATTGATAGCGGTTGACCCTTTCTTTTTGGCCTTAAAAGTAAGTTTAACAAAATCAAAAGTGGCCGCATGAAGCTGATCTCTATCGGAAACCGTTACACCGACTAGGTTAATCCTGCCAGTTTGGTTGGCTTGGGTCACCTTGTTCGGCCCGGTAAAAAGAGAATCCAATTTGGCCTCGGTCAACTCCAAAAGTGACTTGTCAAAACTCAAGACCATATCCACTCCACTAACCAGATAGGCCTCGGTTGCCCCGGCTGGCTTCGGGTTAACCTTAAGATGGATACTAAAAGTATCACCGACGGCAACATCCTTGGGATTGGGCCACAAACTGGCAGTGATCCCGCCATAGAAAGCCCCTTTCCTGGTTTCTTGGGATTGGCGCACCAAAACCAAACCGGCAAACAAGGCAAAAACCATACCCAAAGTTAAAATCAAACCAATCTTTTTATTTTTCATTCTCTACTAGTTATCATTAAACATTAATTAGCGCCTTTTGTAAACTCGTCATACCACATACCAAAGTCTTTCAAATCCACCTTGCCGTCACAATTAAAGTCGGCATACTTAACTTTGCTCAAAACAAACTCGTCAAACCAGCCGGCAAAGTCTTCCATATTAATCTTGCCGTCGCAATTATAGTCAGGCGACTTTTTAATCTTACTGCCATCAGGGCAAAGCTTACACTTGTTGCCAGCCGGTGGACTGGTCGGCTGACCAGGACCCGGAGGCACATCAGTCGGCTCCCCTATACCAGGAGGAACTTCGGTCGGCTGTCCAGGAGCCAAAGTCGCTGTTGGTTTAGTGGTTGGCTTGGCTGTTTTACAAGCACTATCGGCGCATGAATTGTATCCGCCCGGTCTTACCAGTGCCCATTTACAACCCAGAGTACAACCAGTGGTGCAAAAACACTTGTATTCTGTTGGTATCGGAGTTGCTGTTGGTTTGGGTCCAGTTGGTGTCGGATTCCAAATTGAAGTTGGTAATGGAGTGATATTCGGCCTGGGATCATCACAGCAAACATAACCAACCATATTGCACCCGCCAGAATCGGCTGCCATCACTTGACACTCACCATCACGGACACAAACTCCATGTTGCTTGGTCTCGCAAGTTCTTTCTGGTTTGGGAATTACTGTTACTCCAGGGGCCGGCTTAGCACAACAAGATTCTCCCCCTTGACAAGTACCGATGCCAAATTTCTCACAAGTATCTCCAGGATAATTTTTGTAAGCGATACAATAGTCTTTACAGGTGAAGCATTGTGGATTCTTGCCACCGGTACAACCACTAACACACTCTCTAGTATAATCCCAGCCACCTTTGTCGTTACACTGGTAAAGAATCCAAGACTTGGCATTTGGACCTGGTTTCTCACACTTATATATACCCTCCTCACAGGCGGCAACCTTACACCTAGTTTTAGCAGTACCATTTATCCGTTCACAACCAGTGATACATTCTAATTGAAACGTCCCCACCTTACCGTTGTCACAAAATTTGCGCCAATTGCCATCACACCACTCCGACTCATGAGGCACAGAATAGCCACCAACCGTACAGGTTTTTGCGTTTGGTACCCTGGTTGGGGTCGGGGTTAATTCAGAATCTGGAACACAACAATACTGGGCGCTTGAGTTAGAGTCACAATTAGTGAAATCGTAGTCTGTTTCGTTGGTCCCACAACTAGACTTACAGGTGCCTCCCAAGTCCGTTCTACAGTTTTTAGGTCTCCTGTTGCCAGCGATACAACAGAGTGAACCGCCCGCATCCTTCCCGCATTCAGTGTTATGTACCGTCGTCTCGAGAATGGGGATACAAAAACTTCTACAAGTCCCATCACTACAAGCCTGTTTTGGCGCAGTGCACGTATAAGTCCCAAGTTTCGGGACACCCCAAGCATCTCCATACCTAGAACAACACTTATTAAAATTATCCGTCGTTTTTCCATTGGCAATACAAGTACAGGCACCACCCTGGCAAGTATTGTCACAAGTAGTTTTAGACCAAGTACCGTCGTTTTGACAAACACAGGCCTGTCCCTCTCCGCAAACAAGGTCACCCAAGTTGCCACAAATCTTTTTGCCGGCAAGCTTGTACTCAAAACCATACGGACAAGCAGGAACACACTTACCATCCTGACAACTCTCTCTGTCAGCCTTGCAAGTAGTAACAGACCAGCCACCTTCTTTACACTCACAAGCCTCTCCTTCTCCACATTTACCTCCTGTTAAAAGAGGAGTACCCAAACTGCCACAAATCTTTTCGCCAACTGGCTTGGTTTCAGTGGGTCCATAAGGACAACCACCGGTTGGCGCAATACAACAATCGGGGTTCACTGCGCTGCTAATACAGTCAGTGTCACCACTAACCTTAACTTGACCCAAGGTACAGAAACTGGAACACTTGCCTCCTTCGGCAGTACAGGACTTGGGTTTTTCCATACACGTATAATAAGTGGCACTCGGTGGAGCCAAGGCTTTACCAAAACCACTACAACAGCCACCAAAACCAAACTGAACATTCTGGCCATTAGGGACACAACCAGCACACTTGGCCCAAAGTGGATCGTTAGTAAAAACTGACCTACCACTACAACAATCACCGGCACTCATCAAACCGACATAACTACCCTCCTTGACACAACACTTATCGTCACTGCCACAAGTCAAACTTCCATCCCCTGCACAATATTTTGAAGGGGCGCCATCAATATCCCTTCTTGTACAGCAAGGGCTACCAACATTTTTACAAGTTGATGTCGAGGCAGGGACGCAACAATTAGGAGTATTAGTCTTGATACAATCGGTGTCTCCTTGATATTTCTCTTCAGTCCCCACAGCACAAAATGCACCTCTACAAAGACCGTTTAAAGACAATGTGCAAGAAATAAGCGCTGGAACATTCGTCGGCTTAGGAGTATTGGTTGGTTGAGGCTTAGGAGTATTGGTTGGTTTTAACTTACACTTACCAGCAGCAAAGTCACACCAACCACTGGAACAAGCCTGACAAGAACCCCACACCCCGTGGTTGTTACATCTTTTTTCTTTTCTATCATTACAACACTTAGTCGCCCCCGGATTACATTCGTTCTCGGGGTCACCGCTGGGCCCAGTAACACACTCACCATTTTCACACTTGTCGGCACAGGTTGTTCCTGTCCCTTTCCATTGACCAGCATCGCAAACTTGTACCGCTTTGCTTCCAGGTTTACAGCGCCTGGTCCCAGGATCAGCACCATCACACTTTTTGTTTGCAGCACTCAAACACTGACTGTCACTGCTACACTCATTTAAAAGATTAGAACATCCCGTTAAACCAGTACCTTCGCACTTCTCAGTACTCCTGTTGCATTGCTTACAAGGCACATCGTAGGCCGCGCTACTTCTTTTGTCTTGATTTTCTTGGGCCAGTTTCATTACTGCTGGCAGAGCCACACCCAAAAGAACCAAGCCGAGGATAATCGGAAGTTGAGCGATACCTCTTTGGAGGCGATATTTGTACTGATTCATGAATCTGTTTCATTTAAGCACTTGCAAAAACAACTTGTCAAGAAGCAGATTACTATATATATTGGAATATGAATGAAGAAGTTTCTTTTAATAGTATTATTGGTCCCCCTGTTGCTTGTCACTCTTTGGGGCCTGGATCAAAAATTTGATTTACGTAAGTCCGCCTTTGGTAAAAAGGCTGATATTGTTGTTGATCTGGCTCAACCGGGAGGCCGAATTTCTGCTAGTCTCTGGCGCAATTTTGCCCAAGGAGGAGAGGAGCCGGTTGACATGATTGCCCCAGTTTTAGGCCTAACCAAAGATCTCCAGCCGGAAGTCATCAGAATTGACCATATTTTCGACTTCTACGTCACCATTAACGGAGATCAGTATGATTTTTCTAAACTAGATGGGGTGGTCCGAACGATTCTCTCTACCGGAGCGGTACCAATGTTAGCCCTTTCATACATGCCTTCGGCCCTGGCCGAGGACGGCCAAGTCATTTCCCCGCCTAAAGATTGGTCGGCCTGGCAAAGACTAGTGGCCGCCACTGTGGCTCGCTATAGCGGTAAAAATGGGCTTAATTTATACAATATATATTACGAAGTCTGGAACGAGCCTGATTTGTTTGGTGGTTGGCATTATGGAAAAACCCCCAACTATCTAACTCTCTACCGCTACTCTGTTTTGGGAGCCAAATCAGTTACCAATGTCAATCCATTCAAGCTCGGTGGTCCGGCCACTACCGGCTTTTATCCTAACTGGCTGAAAGCCTTGTTCAAGTTCGCTGATGCCAACAAGTTACCGGTTGATTTTGTTTCTTGGCATCGTTACACCAGCGATCTGGACGAATACCAACAAGACTTTGAAAAATTAAATCGAATCTTAACCGACTACCCTGACTATCAAAACGTTGAAAGAATGATTACTGAGTTCGGACCAGATTCGGAAAACTCACCCTGGTACGATAATCAAATTGGGGCGGCTCACACTATCGCCGGCATGATTAAACTTCTGGGCAAGGTTCATCGGGTCTTTACATTTGAGATTAAAGATGGTCCCGACCCGGCCGGTAAACAATACTGGGGTCGCTGGGGATTGGTTACCCATGAAAAACAAGGGGTAGTAACAAAGCCTCGTTACCGAGCAATCCAGTTTCTAAATCAACTTTCTGGTAATCGCTTGTCGCTAGACGGAGAAGGATCATGGGTATCAGCTGTTGCCTCTCAGGACCAAAAAACCACTAAGGTTTTGCTGGTTAATTATGATTCTAGAAATTCAAACTACGAATCGGTACCGGTAACCCTAAACAACGCTAGTCCAGGATTGTATCTTTTCAAGCTAAGTTACCTGGATGGCAAAAGCTCTTCATCCCGAGAAAACCTAGTTGGCCAAACCCAGATTAAAAAAGAAATTATTCTGCCCCCCAACAGCGCTGCTTTAGCCGAATGGCGAAAGATGAATTAGAGTTTTAATACTTAAAATATGAATGCATCAAACAAGTCTGTTTATCAAAAAAAGAAAAAGGGATTATTGTCATCCACCTTCGACCCAATTAAAGAATTCATTGAATTAGGAAAAAGACTCCCCAACATGAAAAAGAAAACTATTCTAAGGGCAATCAAAAAGGGTAGAAATAAATAAACTCGACCCGAAAACTCGACTTTCCCAACTAGTGCAGTATCACAGCAAAATGTTATCCTGTACCCAGGTCAGCCATCCTGACATCTCCCCCTCGTCATCCTGAGGAGCGAGGCCGACGAAGGATCTAGCGTTAGCGTCAATATTACGCTCGTTTCACTCGCTAGATTCTTCTCCGCCAGTCGGCGGATCAGAATGGCAGGCGTTGGGCATTCTTCGCTACGTAAAAACTCAAGTGTTACTTGTTCAGAATGACAATGGGGGGCCAGGATGACGCTCCTCAACAATCCAAAGTGTCAAGGGCGATACCGTGTACTCTAATTTTCCCAACGAGTAGGTAACTAGTCACTATCGCCAGCCACTCCGGGTTGAAGCCAGAATATCAGAACCCGTTAAATTGCCTATCAACAAACTTTCTCTGGGGCACTAATTTGGGAAGCT
>JBDRHU010000014.1:0-2094 GCA_043816565.1 Patescibacteria group bacterium | reverse complement strand
GTGGTTGGCATTTCTCTCCAAGTTATGTTGAACGATATATGGGGATCAAGAACACTTCAGTTGTTTGTATAACCGCTGGCGGAGATCCACCGGTGAAGTTTATCAAAATAGACTGGCATCCTGACTCGCAAGTCTGGAGAGTTTGGGATGCCACTTCGTATTTTGGCGGAGGAGACCGCTCGCCAACACCAGGAAAAAACATTCCAAGACCAGCTGATTTCACCCCAAACAAAGGAGCCTCCCTAGATGACCCTAAAAGTTATCTTTATGGCGCCCAACACTGTCCGGGACAAGTGTTGCGACACGAAGCACAGCACGATCGAAACCGTCTACTTCAACGATTTGCAGACTATGTCAACGAGTACTTGACTGACTTAAAGTCTATGGAATCAATTAAACGCGCCTGGACACGCTTCAAAGAAAAAACTGACAACAGCGGATACTATGTCCAATTTAAAATTAAAGAAGAGTTCGGAGGCGGCTTCATTGTCACCGAAGCCCCAATCAGGGAGTTTCGAACAACCACCCAAATGGCCATGGCAACACCAGTAGAACAAAAAAGTGCAGTAGAAAGAATAGGGGATGGTATAAAAAGTGCCACAAGCAGTGCAAAAAGTAGAATTACTGGAAAACTTGGAAGGTTTCTTGGATAAATGATAAAATAAATCCAATGAGCAAAAAACTGAAAAACAAAATCATCATGGGCCTAATAGTCTCTTCTTTTATTTTGTTTGTGGTCCACGTGTTTGACCTCGACTGGGGAAGCATTAATCTTTCCCAAAAAGGTACTGTTACAGTAACCGGAGAGGCTAAGGGACAAGAAGCTTCTCAGGTTGCAAGATTTAGCGCCACAGTAACCAAAACAAATGACAGTAAAGAAGTAGCCGTTGATGGGGTCAATCAGGGGATGGAAAAAATAGTTGAACAGGTTAAGAGCTTTGGGATTAAAGATCAAGACTTAAAAACGATGACCATCAGTATCAGCCAAGATCAAGAGGACTACTACGAGGGCGACAGAAGAAAATCCCGTCCCGGTCAATGGCGAGTCAGTAATAGTCTAGAGATTACCTTAAGAGACGTTGACCAATCTTCGCAACTGGCTAACTTGCTGGCCGAAAGTGGCGCCACCAATGTCTGGGGACCCAATTTCTACCTGGATGACACCAACAGTATGGAAGACAGCCTAATGGAAGAGGCCATAAAAGATGCCCGACAAAAAGCCGAAGCGATTGCCAAGGTGGAAAATCGAAAAGTCAAAAAAGCCATCAGTATCAGCGAGGGTTATTCTGACGCCGGTATCAGATATGCGATGGAAAGTGGCGGTGGCGGTGCCCCAATGGAACCAGGATCATCAACTGTCCAAAAGACCGTCACCGTTGTCTTTGAGCTAGACTAGAGGGATGAAGTTAAAGCTCAAGGTAAGGATTGCCAAACTTCCTTGGTCAAGAATATTTTTAATTTTGTCCTTAATCCCCCTAGGAATCATCACTTTCCTGGCTTATAATCACTACCAAACCTCTTTGAGTCAGAAACAGAGCATCACTAGCCTTGAAGAAAAATTAAAAGAACTCGACAATCTTGTCAGCCAAGACCCTTACAAAACTAACGACGAATTAAAAGAAGAAATTGACAATATCCAAAAAACTTTTAAAGATACTGTTGTTTCTTACGAGGATCTGCTCAAATTAAAAGACACTGGTAAGCCCGATAAAAAACTTGATCAAACTTTTGCTCAAGTTCTAACTCTGTTGTCAGAAAGAAACTATGCTTCGGCATCAGCCAGCTTAACTAATCTTCAAAATGAAATTAAAACTGAAAAAGATAAAATCACTAGTTCCTTTAAGGTCCCAGAAAACCTGCCTGAAAAAAACGAAGCTCCCGACAACGGTTACAGCAAGCAAAAGGTAACCGTCGACGGAAATACCTTTGTGGTTGCCATTATCGCCGCTGATTTAGCCAACACCAAGGTAATTGTCGACACCGCTTCAGACTCAACTTGCACCAACGATTGTCCGGTTTTGCCCCTGGCTGACTATGTTGGCAGAAATAATGCCTTTGCCGGAGTAAACGGCTCCTACTTTTGCCCAGCTAGCT
>JBDRHU010000013.1:0-6118 GCA_043816565.1 Patescibacteria group bacterium | reverse complement strand
TTCCCTTCAACCGGTTCAAGTTTTCTATCAAAGATATCCTCGATTATTTCAATATCTTGTTTGTTCAACATATTAGCAGTTTAAAAGTTTAAGAACCAAAAGTCAAAGATAGGTGTTAGTTTTAAGGTTTGAGGTTTTTGTACGGCAACATACCCCCGGGGTGTCTGCAGATTTCACCCCGGGGGTGGAAGATTTTTAATTTTTAACTTTGAACTTTTAATTTATTCCTAAGTGGTTAGAAGAGAGGCCTAGGGATCGCTTCCCAATCGGAAGGTTGACTCTGGCTCTCTTCTGCCCATTTGGGCAGATAGCGGAGGGCTCCTCCGAGGTAGCCCGTAGGGATTCCTCGGATGGTGGCCGAAGCGAAAGTTGACAAACAGCGAATCTCCTCCGAGGTGTCCGTGAGGACTCTTAGGACGGTGATGAGCGGCTTTAACAAACTTGAGCCAGCCTAAAGCAGGTTGGTTTCAGGAATGTTAAAGAACTTTGCTAAGTTTCTTTTTCAACCCCGGATATTTGAATCCGGAAGTTGGGACAAGAACAAGGCAAAAGCACCCGATGAAGACCGTTAGAACGGCATTCGGAGGGTAGCACTTTAACAGGGCATATGGCCCCGCAAAATGCGGGGAGATCCAAAATCCGAAATTCCCATTTCGTCCCGCCATTGGCGGGACTTCGAGGGACGAGTCTAAATTCTAAGAATTTGGAATCCGGATCAAGGATTTTTTAGTTTTTGCCAATGGGTTTATTTTTTTCAAGGGGTAAATTTGTCATCCTTTGGCTACTATTGAGTGCGGCAAGGAGCAGAGAAACTATTCTCTATTCCTCGCTGCACTCAATGTGAGAGCAGAAGCCAAGCACCCCCGCGGGTGCAACCAGCCTCAGCCCGCAAGGGAAGAGGCAATTGTCTCTAAGGAGGGACAAAAATGAAGTGGTACATGTGGTTGCTCATCGGATTCGCTGGTCTCGCCCTTTTGGGCGGGGCACTTTTCGGGGGCTGCGCCATCGGCCAGTCCACAACGCCAAAGGTGATCGAACAGGCCGTTAAGGAGACGGTCGTCGTCGAGAAAGAAGTGACCAGGGTTGTAACCCAAGCCACCAGCACGCCAGAACCGAGCGGCACCCCCACCACCCAGACCATCAAAGAGGACGTGCAAGCGCACGGCCCCACCCCCCAGCCTCAGGAGAGGCACTTCTCGTCGTACGTCGAGACCGGAGTCGGCAACAGCCGAACCTGGAAGTTCGACGTCGGCACGAACGAAGTACTCATCTTGGGTGGATGGGCTGTCGACGGGAAAGACGGGGGCGTGTATCGCGCGATCGCCGGACCGCAAAAGGTCGAGACCACCGTCGCCGACGGCTTCGCTCTTGTCATCAAGAGAGAGTGGGCCCAGGCTGAGTGGGAAGACCGTCTGGCACAGGCGAATGCCAATGGGTGGGCAGCAGGGACAATCGTCCCTCTGGCTACCTGGTAGCACAGCGCACAGCAGGTGTGGGGCTTGCCCCACACCTGCGACCCCCAAGCGAAAAAAACCCAAAAGAAAAAAACAAAAACCAAACCATATGCCCTAATTAAAAATCAAAATTAAGAGATAAAGATTTTGTTCACAAGCGAGCAATCCTTTTGCTAAAAAAGATTTTTCGCTTATGAGCAAAACCAATCGAAAACAACCGCTAATTTCTGTGGTTATGCCCGCTTACAACGCGGGTTCTTATTTGGTGGAAGCGATTGAGAGTGTTTTGGGCCAAACCTACGAAAATTTTGAGTTTATTATTGTTAACGACGGTTCCACTGATAACACTTGGGAAATTATCAAGCAATACGCCAAAAAAGACAAAAGGATTACGGCGATTAAGAACAAGAGCAACTTAGGAGTTAGCGCCGCGGCTAACATTGCCACCAGCGAGGCCAAAGGCAAGTTTATTGCCCGAATGGACGCTGATGACGTTTCCTTTTCTGACCGTTTAGAAAAACAGGTCGAGTTTCTACAAAAAAACAAAGAAGTCGTCGCCGTCGGCGGTCAATGTATTGTCATTGATAAAAATAATAATATTATTGGCGACAAAACTTTCCCTACCAATACGAAAAAACTGGCAGAGATGATTTTCTGGGCCATTCCCATCCAACAGCCGTCAATTATGATTAACCGATCGCTTTTGCCAAAAAACTTTGTTTGGTATCCGGTTGATTTTTCTTCCGCCGAAGACGTTGATCTTTACTTTCGCTTTTTAAAATATGGTCAATTGGCTAATTTAAACGACTGGTTGATTTTTTACCGCCGGCTGGACGGCAGTCTCTCCCACAAAAACCCAAAGAGAACTTTTTGGCTGACTTTTAAAAGCAGGGTCGAGGCAATTAAAACGGGTTTTAGGCCGACTGTTCCCGCCGTTGCCTTAAACTTTGCCCAAATAATCGTTGTTTTACTTTTGCCCAATAAGGCGATTTCTTATCTTTGGTACTTTTTGCGCGGCATTCGCAACAACTTCAGAGGCGCTAACGATGTTGAAGCCAAGGTCAAACTTGGAGAACTGGCTACTTTGAGCTAAAATCTAAAGCATGAAGCTGCCCAAGGCAAAATTTATTTTAAAAAACTGGGACGAAATTCTTCTCACTTTGATCCTTCTGGCAATCGTCTACACCAACTTTATTCCAAAAACCTTCTTAATTGGTTGGGATAACTTAATGCCGGAGTTAAACATCTGGATGAACCTAAAAAGGTCTTTTCTGGCTGTTTGGCAACAATATCAAGGCTTGGGATTAGTAGGTGGTATGGGGCACGCTACCGAATTAATTAGGCAGATACTTTTAATCCCTTTAGTTTTAATCCTGCCTTTAAACTGGGTCCGTTACCTTTGGCACTTTCTGATGCTTGGTTTAGGTGCGTTTGGGGTTTTCTACTTTCTTAAAAAAACAAGGTTCAAAGGTAAAATCGCTATCTTAGGAGCACTATTCTACCTGCTTAACTTTGGCACGATTCAATATTTTTGGATCCTGTTCGAAAGTTTTTCTACTTTTTGGGGATTTTTCCCCTGGCTAATCTTTTCTTTTCTGAAAATAACCAAAAAGCCAACCAAAAACGATTGGCTATTTTTCCTGTTTATCAATCTTTTGGCTATCCCCAGTTTTTACGTTCAAACGATCTTTGTTGTTTATCTGATTTCCCTCGGACTAATCTTTCTGACCAAAAACAGAGAGAAACTTAAAACCGACTTCTTTAAAAAAACCAAGCCGTTCTGGATTATTCTTTTAATTAATTCTTTCTGGTTACTGCCCTTCCTCTATTTTTTGATCACCAATGTTGACCATCCCAGACTATCAATTGGCAACCAAATGGCAACTGAGGAAACTTTTATGCGTAACGTAAAACACGGCACAATTAGTGACTTTCTTCTTCTTAAAGGCTATTATCCTGACTTTCCCAGCGGCAGCAAGCCTCTAATGGAAATCTGGCAAAACCAGCTATCAAAACCGCCCGTTTTAATTATCGGCTATCTGATCGCTGTTATTTCCCTCTTGGGCTTGCTAACCGCCCCAAACTGGCTGCGAATGCTGTTTTTGTTGTCAGCCACGGCGCTACTCTCTGCTACCCCGCCCTTTTCCTGGATTGGCTGGCTGCTGCGCCAATCCCCTTTTCTGAACCAAGCTTTTCGTTCACCTTTCACTAAATTTATTGTCCCTGCCTGCTTTTCTTTTTCTATTCTCTTTGCCTATGGGATAAAAACAGTTAACCGGCGGCTAAACAGAGTTAATGCCAAAATAGCCCAGCTTATTCCCGTCCTTCTATTTATTTCCTTGATCTTCTACTCCTTCCCTGCTTTTAAGGGCAACTTTATTTATCCAAGGATCAAAACACAAATTCCAAGAGAGTATTTTGAATTATTCGAGTTTTTTAAACACCAGCCCAAAAGTGCCAGAATTGCGAACTTACCTTCCGGAAACTTTTGGGGCTGGGCTATTTACCGTTGGGGCCTGGTTGGTTCCGGTTTTCTTTGGTACGGAATCGAACAGCCAATTTTGGGTCGCGCCTTTGACGTTTGGAATCTTAACAATGAGCAGTATTATTGGCAACTAAATTATGCTCTGCAAAACCAGGACTTGGAACTTCTGGAAAAAGTCTTTGAAAAATACTTTGTTGAGTTTGTTGTCTTTGACAATAGCATTATCTTTCCTGACGCGAAAAACTTTTCTAGACTGGCTTTAAAAACCAAATACTTGCTTGACCAATCTGAAAAGATTAAAAAGGTGGCCAATTTCGGTCAGATAACAGTTTATCAACTTGAAAGACAAACACAGCCTTATTTGGGGAAAAATCTAATTAGCGCCACAAAACTATCTTTCCAATCGCAAGATCCGATTTACCAGAATTACAACGACTACTTCATTGACAAAAACAATCCCGAGGTTCTTTATCCCTTTGCCGATCTTTTCACCAACCGAGTTCAAGACGAAATTACTTTTGAGGTCGATCAGGATCAAGGTCAGTGGCTAATTACTAAAAAACTGCCCGAAAATATTAGCGGCCAGCTAACTGCCGATGAAGCCAAAAACGAACTTTTGATTCCCGTCAATTTGGACTTCGACTCAATCGACGATACTAAAAAAACAGAAGAGCTAACCCTTAGTCCTGAGGATTTTATTGATCACCACCATTGCGCCCCCCAAAAAGAAGAGGGGCAAATCGGTTTGGAAAATTCCGGTGACTTTTTGGAACTGACCGCTAAAAGTGCCGCCGTTTGCGTTAACTGGAAAGAATACGGCTTTTACCAAAAAACTAAAAAACCCATTGGAGTAAAAATTGAATTCGAATACTTATCGAGCTCAGACGAGTGGCCAAAATTTTGCTTTTGGGATGCGGCTGGAGAAAAGTGCTTAAACAAGAAAGATTTACCCAAAAGCGGTTTTTCAAACCAGTGGCAAAAATACTCCGAACAAATATTAATTGATCCAGCTACCTATTATGTGACCAACCTTGCTTTTATCCTTGATGCCTACAACGAGACAGAAGAAAAACAAATAAAATACCGGAATATTAAGCTGATTAATTATTATCTTCCCGCCACGGCAAAAGAGTTCTCAAAACAATCTTTTAACATTGGACTAAAGAAGGACTCCGACAAAATCGTTGCCCGGATTCCCAGATTAGACTCACCCTGGTTTGTCGGAAATTTGATTGAAAGAAAACTGATTAACCTTCAACCAAGGAGGTGTAATACTTCTCTGGGCGGAGAGTACCGGTTAAGCTATCAAGAAGAAGGAGGCCAAGACTTTGTCCGCTTAACCTCCAAGCACGACGATTCCTGCCTCTTGTGGTACTTACCCGGCCTGCCTCTAAACCAAGGCTGGTTGATTGAAGTTAAGCACCGGAATATTAAAGGCCACCCTCTGTTTGTCTCTGCTTTTGACAGCCAAGAAAGATACCAGTTCTTTCACACTCGGTTAGATAAAAACCAGGGTTGGCAAAAAAGATACTTTGTCATTCCGTCCTATCGGGAAGTTGAAGAAGGAATAAATCTTTCTTTCAGTAACACCTCCTTTAACCAGTTTGAAACCATTAATGATCTTGCCGAAGTAAATATAATACCAATCAACTGGGACTATTTGTCTTCGGTAAAAATGGGAGGGCAACAAGCCGGCTCTTCTAATATCAAAACCTTAGAAGCCAACTCTGGTCTCTGGTGGTCAGTGGTCAATTTAGAAAAAGTCAGTATCAATAACAAGCTAATCCTGCCTCAGTCCTACGACCCCGGATGGAAAGCCTTTTATTTTAAAGGTATCCTACCAAGATTTTTAACCGACCACGTTCGCATTAACGGCTGGGCCAATGGTTGGAGCCTTTCCCAACTCGCCGGTAACAAATTACCGGTTACTGTTTACATCTTCTTCTGGCCCCAGCTTTTGGAATTCTTGGGCTTCACCTTGTTTGCTCTGCCAATAATCCTAATCATCCGGAAAAAGTGAATCACCTGAGCAGAAACTTCCCCATAGTAAGTCACTATTCTGCGTCGATCGACGTAAGATAAAAACAATCCAACCTGCAAAAGATAAAAATACCATCATAAAAAATCACCCTCCTGGTACCCATTGGTTCCCATAGTAAGTCACTATTCCACGTCGATC
>JBDRHU010000012.1:0-6822 GCA_043816565.1 Patescibacteria group bacterium | reverse complement strand
AAACCAAGAGCCCAGATTAAAATAGGCCGACAGGTTGCTAAGATAGGTCTTGCCAACCAGGCCAAGTTTTAACAACAATGGATTGCCCCCGTCCAGCAAATATCCATGAATGGCCGGGTCCCCCCAAACCATCTTGCCACTGGCACCCGCCAATCTTCCCGAACCAAAAAGGTAATCCAAAAACAAGGGTAGACAAAAAACCACTATCAGTCCCACCAACCCAACTCCCTTAAAAGAAATCTTGGGAGCCGACTTAAAATAGAGTAAGCCCAAAACCAACAACGGAACCAACATCCACTCCAGGTGATAAGCATAGATCGAAAGCGAGAAAAACAAAGCACTGACAACAAGCCAAAAGTTTCTGTTCTGCTTTTCCCATTTCCAAAAAAAGTAAATTCCGGGAATCAAAAGACCCAAAGCCAAATTGGCCTCCAGAGCCACCCGAGAACTATAAATATGAAATGGCGACCAGGCCAAGGTTAAAGCACTGATTAGTCCCAAGCAACGATTGTCGGTCAACTGATAAACCAGTAACCCTAAAAAGACAATTGCTAGTAAGCCAGCAACAACCGATACTACTCTGACTGCTTGTTCGGTATTACCCAAAACCCGAATCGGCAGGATTGCCAAATAAGCATATAGGGGGGCCTTGTGAACGCCGTGGGATTCAAAAGCCAGTGGTAAAAACTGACCATGCTCGTCTTGGCCGGTTAAACCAACCGAATAAGCATCATAGGCGATTGAAATCTCGTCGTTGCTCAAGTGAATCGGGACCCGATCCAAACAGCAAAAGCGAACCAGTAAAATCAAAAAAGCCAATAAAATTAGTCCAATCTTTTTCATTATCTGGGTACCAAAATCAATAAACAACTTACCAACCAAAGCAACAAATAGGGCCAACGTTTTTTGCTAACCTCAATCCCAAAAAGAATCAGACCCAAGTAGGCCCCCCGGCCAATAATCACCGAACTAAGAGTATCCGGAGTTTTAACCAGTCCGGTTAGTAAACACGGAACCAGCAAAACCATCAAAACCGGTAACCACAAGTTACCTTTCAGTTTTTTGAAATTGATCAAGCCAAGCAAAAAGTAAAAGACATTGACCAAAAGCAAACTCCGATAAGCCGTTTCCAAAGACAAAAAGTTAAACAAGTGGCCAAAATAAAAATAACCATAGCTAGTCAAATCATTAAAAGCCAAAAACCGAGCCCGATAAGGTAAATACAAGGAATCTCTTTGCTGCCTGGCAATCTCCAAACCAAACAAGTGTTGAGGATAAATTAGTCTTTCCCGGTCCCAACTTAACGGTCCAGATAAAACCTTGCTGGTTAGCAAAAACCCGTAGACAAGCAAACCCAGTAAAACAAATATCAATGCCCACCTTAACAAATTACTCTTGGCTTCTGCCGACCAAACCATCGTCAAAAAAATCAATCCCTCTATTAGGTAAATAAACGGGTATTCGTAAGCAAAAGTAAAAACCGGCATCAGCGCCAACAAGGGTAACAACTGCCAGGATCGTTTCAAACCAATTGTCCGACAGTACCAATAGGCATAGGCCGAAAATAAAACCGCATTGGCCAAACCAAACAATAGAGAATTACCAAGAAAGTAATTGATCAGAAAGCAAACCAACCCAGAAACGAAAACAACAAGCATTGTTTTATTTGTCACCACTTATCAATAATACCAAAGTGAAGCTTTTTTTATTCGGGTTCGTCTTAGAACTGACATCTTGGATTGGTCGGGCCAGACTGACACTTCAAGTCTGGATTGGTTTGATAAGCGCGAAAGGTTAGTTTGTCGAGCGGATCTTTAATCTCAAAAAGCATTTCCAAAAAATGTTCTTCGGCCTGTTGAGAAGATATCGACAGCTCGTCGCCAATTAAAACCTGGTCTCGATAAATATCTTTTTCCCAAATAATTGGCCTAATTTCTACATTGGCCAAGTCATACGAAGAGTTAAATTCGGTATTTTGATAATAGTCATCGGCAACTCTTGGTCCCAGAATTTGGTGCAACTTTGCCGGCGGATACTGCCAGTAAAACAGCAATTGGATATAAATTGGCTTGACCCGAGACTGATCAATAACAAAATGCCGGTCGGGACTTTCCTGAATTATTTTGGCCAATTGGTCATAGCCCCAATTCCAACTTAAAGTTCTTTCTTTTGGAAAAAAAACAAAATAACTTCTCCACAAGAATAACAAGGAATAGGCCATCAGAAAAACAAAAACCAAAACTCTTAAATACCGTCTTCTAAAAACCAATAACAGCTTTTCGGTCCCCAGTGAAATGACTACCAACAAGGGCAAAAAAATCGGCAAGGCCCGTTGGGTTGAAAAAGGATCGCTCACCAGGGCCGCCGGTAATGGAGCTAACAATAACCAAAGGAAAACCAATTTGGCCCAGTCTTTTTTTCGAGCTTGCCAAAGGGTCCAAAGACCCACCAAATATGGGATCAGCATCCAATCATAGAAAACCGACAACTCCGGCACTGACCTTTGCAAATCAGCGTCGGGCAAAGAAAATAACGACCGAGGGGAAAAATAACTGGCCCATTGAGAGAATAATTCTCTAACGAAAGACGGTATCAGCGCCAACCGGTACGGCAACCAGCCCAAGTGGTTAACAGAATAGTTTGAAATTACTTGAGAGTAGAGCAACTCGCCTTTGACCCGAAAAGCCGGTGTCCCAATCAACACCAATTGGGGAAGTTGAATCAACAAGGCCAACAAACAAGCCAGTAAAAAGTGCTTTCTGTTTGACTCTTGAAATATCTTTTTAAAAAACAGAACCACAAAACCAATAATAAACAACGGTACTAAATATCTTTGGGTATAGGCTCCGTAAGTCGATAGCGACAATGCCACCATCCCCAAAAGCAAAAACCGGGGCCGACTCAATCCCTGATAAAGCCAGTAAACTCCAAAGGAAAAAACCGCCATTGCCAAAGTAACCTCGTAACCCAAACGACTGTAAAAAACTAACCAAGGACAAATCAACAAAAGCAAGCTCCCCAGGTATGGCAAAAAACTGCCCTTTCGACTAATTGATTTCAGAAAGTAAAACACCAGGCCAATCACCGCTAAACCAGCTAGCACCGATGGGAGGCGAATCACCCAAACTTTTAATCCGAAAAGGGCAATCAGAGGAACCAGGCTATAGATAAACAAAGGCGGAGTATAGGAACCAAACAAACGAAACCAAACCGGGAAAGCCTTACCATACTCATCCTTGCTGGTTTTCAGAATTGAATAGGCATTGTAAGCACAAGTCGTTTCATCCACATACAAACCGGGCGGAATTTGATTTAATCGATAAGCAAACAAAAACAATCCTCCAAAAACCAACAACAATAGAAAGAAAAAATCTCGATGTTTCTTTATGCTCTTGAACATATCTTTTTGGCCAGAAACCAACAACCATCAAAAATACTAATCATCAAAAACGGAAACAAACAAAATGGCCCGAGCCGACCAATATTCCCCCAAACCGACAACAACAAAACCGGCAGGATTAGAAACAAAAAGTAGTAACCCAAACCCTTTTTCCCCAACTCCGACAAAAAACCAAAAACAAAAAGAGGAAAAAAGAAAAATGGCAACTTCTCAAATTCATCCATCCCCGCCCTTTCCCGAGGATGATTAGCAAAGAAATATAAATTAGGATCAATCAGCTCAAAAACATTTTGCTTAATCCGATAGAACAAAATTGTCTCGGACCGTCCTTCCAGCCAATGGGCCAACGGTATCCAGACCTGACCGATCCTAATGGGTGGATATTCGCCAAGACGCATTTGTTGAACCCGTTGCTGATCATTGTCCAGCGACAACAAATCTCTCCTTTCAACTCCAACCAATTGCATCCCTAAAAGCAAGAAAAAACAAACCAGTAAAAGTAACTGGCCTTTTTTAAATCGATTGAAGTAAAACAACAAAACCGAAACCAAACAAACAAAAAAAGTAATTGTCTGGTTAGCCAAAAGCAAACGCCAAAACCAGGGAGTCAATAAAATCAGTGAACAAAAAAACAATAGCTGCCAATTAAATTTCTTCACCAAGCTCAAACAATTCTATCAAAAATACAACGGCAAGGCTGATCTACAAACCTCCCATTGACAGTCCCCCTAAAAAGCGCATAATTATTTGCTGAAAAAGTGAATATCAACAACGAGGACCCTCTCGGTACTCAGCCCCGCAACGGCGGGGCATTTTTACCACCCGATACTCTACCGTCTAACCTATCTGTTTACTTAAGAAAATTGATAGCAGAAAGCGGGGGGCTAAACGGACCGATTGGCAAACAATTTATCCCTCAAAAAAAATTAGAATCGCAACCGGGACCAACTGATCCTCTGATTGAAGACCAACACCTGGTTGCTCCGGGGTTGGTTTACAAATACCCGGGTCGGGCGTTGTGGCTAGTTACCAAATTCTGCAATAGCTATTGCCGTTTTTGCACTCGAGGCCGAGAGGTTGGCAGTCGCCAAATGCCTTCTTTTTTAACTGACCAGCAAATCCAAGAAACCCTAAGCTTTTTAGACAGAAAAACAGAAGTTGAAGAAATCATCCTCTCCGGTGGCGATCCGCTAACCACTCCCTGTCAATACTTAAGTAAAATCATTGAGCCACTGGCTGAAAGACAAAAGCGAGGTCAAATTGAGATTATCCGTATCGGTACCCGCTTGCCGGTAGTCGACCCTGGGGCAATCAAAGATTGGCACTATCAATTGCTATCCAGAATCAAAAACCCTTACTTGATGGTTCATATTAATCATCCGAGTGAGTTGACCGACAAAACAATCAAAGTTCTAAACAATTTCCGCCAACGATCAAACGCCTTAGTTTTAAGCCAAACAGTGCTTTTAAAGGGGGTCAATGATTCTCAAGAAACATTGATAGAACTTTTTAACAAAATGACCAGAGAGGGTATCCGTCCCTATTATCTGTTTCAAAACGATCCGGTCTGCTGGGCCAAACACTTTACTGTCCCAGTTCAAAAAGCGATTCGTCTTTGGCAAGGATTAAGACCGCAATTGTCGGGACTGTCGGCCACTGCCAGATTTGTTATTGATGCCCCTTTTGGTTTCGGCAAAATTGTCGTTCCCGAAGGCAACTCCTGGCAATTCAACCCCAACTTTTTTCACGACTTTAAGGGGAACAAAATTCCGCTTGTTTAAGCAAAAATCGGGGAATCTCTCTCAACTGCTTGACCTGCCAACCTGGAGCTGATAATTGATTATTTTCGTACTTTTCGGCCCCAAAAGGCTTGTGGTCCCGGTCAATCAAAATTGCCCGAGCGCCCAAAGTCAAAACCGGAGCAATATCGGCCAGAAAGTTATCGCCGATAACCAGGGTTTCATCTGGATTTAATTTCAAAGAGGAAAAATTCTGGACCCATTGCAATGACTTGGGATTATCAACCGAAAAACAAACTACTTTTTTAAACTTGCCAACAAGCCCGGTTTGGGAAAGTTTTAGCCAGGTCCAGTCCTCTTCGGCATGGGTCATTAAAAAGGTATTCCTGTCTAAGCTATTAAAAAGATCTATTGTCTCCAGAGTATCAGGAAAAAGACAGGGAACATCTTTAGAGTGAATATCAGCAACTCTTTTTCGCCCCAAAGCCACTTGATAATCGTCATTCCTTAAACCAACCCTTTTTACCAAAATATCAAACGCCAAAAGCATAATCGCCGGGTTAACACCCATTTCTGGACGCAAAAACCAGATTGTTTCCTCAAAGAGTTCGACAATCTTCTCGGCAGGTAAATCAAGTTTGCTCGCCAATATGCCACTAGCATCAACAACCGCATTGACAAAAACCGCCCTGGTATCAAGTAAAGTCCCGTCCAAATCCCAAACCAAATTTTCAATTCCCAAAACATCCAGGGCTTGTTTTAGTTTTTCTACTGAAACGCCAATTTTATCTTTCAGCACCACTTTCGGTATTTTAACCCAACGACAGCAAAACACCAAAGCCAAAGATTTCAAGACCGTCTAGGCCTTTCTGGCAATATCTTTATGCAAGCCACCATCATCACCAAAATCTAAATTCAACAGATCTTCCTTGGAAACCCATTGGTATTCATAGTGCTCATCGCTAAGAGTTACCGCTGGTTTAATACCACTAACGGAGCAACGATAACCAATGGCAACCCCCAAAACAGTCCCCACTGATTTTTGAAAGGTCCAGGAAGTAACATGAACTGGATTTGCACTTTCAATCTCCAATCCCGTCTCTTCTAAAACCTCTCTTGTGATCGCTCTTTCAGCGACACCAACCCCGCCTTCCAGGTCTTCAGGGCTCAGACTTCCTCCTGGCAAATCCCATTTATCCTTTCTCGAAGCCGGGCCATCTGGAACCCTTCTGATGGCCAACAAGTTGCCCTCGCCGTCAACAAGCACAGCTTTTTGCAAGACCTTGGTATTTAACCAATCTACCCATTCCTTCTTGTCAGTTTTTGCATCCATATGCTAAATAATACACTAAATCAGCTTGCTCTTGACAAGTATAAAGTGTTACGTTATACTTTACGGTATATGAAAAACATCCTGGTCACTCTCGAAAAGAAAAAACAACAGTTGGATACCTATCGACCTCTTGACAATAATCTGGTAGCCAACCTGCAAGAGTGGTTTAAAATTGAACTTACCTACACTTCTAATGCCATTGAGGGCAATACTCTCTCCCGAGCCGAAACCGCCCTGATAGTTGAAAAGGGGTTGACGGTTGAAGGAAAAACCTTGCGGGAACACCTGGAAGCGGTAAACCATGCCAAAGCTTTTGACTGGATAACGCAAAAATCCAACTCCAAAAAAAT
>JBDRHU010000011.1:0-9305 GCA_043816565.1 Patescibacteria group bacterium | reverse complement strand
GTCTGGTAACCGACAACACCTTAATCCCTGAAGGGGGCTGTTTTTGCCAATCCCAATCCCCAGGGGCTTCAAACAACTGAAAGGCCAGGTAAACAGTCTCTGGGTCTAGATTTTGCTGCAACCAAGATAACTTGTCCTCCTGCCCAATCCCACCGAAATAGACTGATTCTAGTTTAAAACCATTAAACCCAGACAAAACCTGATCGGCAACCACATCACCGGTAAAGTTTTCTCTCAACCAAACCGGATCTTTTTTGGTCCAAAACAAATAGCGAGTCAGTCCTGGTTCATATTGGTTATTGATCATCACTCGGCCAAAACTAGACTCGTTTTCGGCCAACCAACTAAAGGCCGACTGATAACCATAATGCCAGCGTAAATATTCCTCTTTCGGATAGTGAACAAAATAAGCGTGAGACCAGAAAGCCAGATTGACAAAAGCGAGGAAAACAACGGCCAACAAAAACAATCGGTTTTTAATTCTGGATAGGCCCAAGCCAATTAATATTACCAGCGGAAAAAGCATTAAAAATAGCCGAGTGGCTTGCTCACCTCCACCAACAGTCAAACAAGAAGCAATTGGTGAGATCAGTAGCCAGACAAAAACCAATCCCGTTTCTCGGTTAAATTTCTTTTGGACCAATTTCCAAGCGCCAAACAATAAAAATGGAATCAGCAACCAAGGCAACTGGCCAAAGCCAGGAAGATTATGTCTCGGTGTCAAGTCACCATTCAAAAACAAAAACTGAGGCGAAAATGCTGTCAGGTAGTTGCCAATAAACTGTCGTCCCCAACCAGTGATTTTGTTGTGAAACAATCTCTCGGCAAAACCATTTTCCAACCCATGAGTCCGCCAATAAACCACCCGATCAATCGTATATGGATCATTAAAGATACTAATCAAACCAAACCGTTCTCTGCCTTGACCGCTAATAATCGACAGGCCAATCGGAATCAGCAGTAAGCCAAAAAGCAATCCCGGTCCCAACAGTCGCCGACCCTCCTGTTTCAAATCCGGGAACCAAAAAACAGTTAAAAAAAGCAACAACAGGGGCACAAAAATATTGGCAGTGTTGTAAGTATAGAAAGACAGACCAAAAGTCAGAGCTGACACCAGCCAACGCTTGTTCAAAAAAGCCAAGGTTCCCAGCAAAACCAACGATAGCAATAAGGTTGATTCAAAAGCCGCTCGGGAGTAATGAATTGACCAGGGAGTAATCGCCATCACCAAGGCCGAGAACAAACCCACTCTTTCGTCCTTAAACAGCTTCTTTGCCAAAAGGTATGTTAGAAAAATACCAAGCAAGCCAAAAAAAACTGCCGGCAGGCGGACCCCCCAAACATTTAACCCAAAAACAGCTACAAAAGGAACTGTGGCATACATCAGTAGAGGAGCCCGCCACTCGGAAAAAGAATGAGCATAGGTCGGCAACAGCTGGCCCATATAGTCTCGACCGGTGTGAAGCAAAGAATAAGCCTGATAGCCAACATCCAGCTCATCGCCGAACAATTCCATCATGTCCAGCTTGTACAAGCGCAGAAATCCAGCCAGAAGAAGAATCAAAAGTAAAACAACCTTCGGTTTCATTAATTGATTATATCAAACAATTTACGCTTGCTTTTAACACCTGAAACAAGAATAATTTTATTTTTCCTAATCTTAAAAAACTCAGCTAAAGATTCGACAACCGCTCGATTGGCTCGACCCTCAAGCGGGGGCTGATTGACATAAACATGAAGATCCCCGAGCATATCTTTTTCTACTCTTGGCCTCTTGGCATTAGGGTGGACAATGACTAAGACTTTCACCAAGTAATTCTATCAATTTTTAAAAACGATAGGCGTGTTTAGGTAAGACTATCCGGATACTATATATATTAGGGTCAGGGGCAGTACACTCAAAAGCATACTAGGGAGTATTAGGCCTCTTGTTCTCATGAAAGGAATGTTATAATCACCCGTTCCTCGTCTGCTGTAGAATAATCAAGCACAGTACGATCACGCATTTCTATAGAGTCTAGCTTTCCGCTGGCCCTGCAAAAAACTTCAAAAGAGTCGTCTCTTTTTGGACGAAATTCATAGGTGACCCAATTTTCTATACCATCACCTCGAAACGCTATTTGTGCACAATCATCTTCTACCAAAACGACCCTAATCCCTAACGAACGACCAAAAAGCATCCCCCCCTCATCGTCGGAATAATTTCCTACTGGTAGGATCAAGACTGTTCTTTCACGGACACCCTTAGTATCGGATTGAGCTTTATCAATTTCGAGTGAAGCCATTTAGTTTTAAACTATTTAAAAATCAACACTGCTTAAATATTAACACGAGACTGTCTTTGTGTCAAACTTATAGGGCATCTAACAACAAACAAACGGAGTCATCTTTTTAACCTGAATTCTTTGACTGGCCAGACTAGTCAAAAACCTAATTCTCCGCCCATTTCTTAATTGAATAATCTTTTTGGCACTAGTTGGTCCCAAACCAGGGACCTTTAACAAGGTCCAATAATCGGCTCGATTGATGTTAACTGGGAAAAATTCTGGATGTTGTTGAGCCCAAAGAGTTTTGGGGTCAGTTAACTCTGGTAGAAATCCATCAGTATTAAGCGGAATATCCCAAGGAGAAAAACGATAAAAGCGCATCAGGAAATCAGCCTGGTACAAACGATGGGCTCGAACCGGCAAAACCGCTGGTCTGTCGGCTAGCGGTGTTTGGGCAACCGGCTGAAAAGCCGAGTAAAAGACTCTGGCCAAACCAAAATTCTTGTAAAGAAAGTGAGTCGTTTTGACAATTTCACTGTCAGTTTCCTGCCCGGCTCCAACAACAAACTGAGTAGTTAAACTGGGAGTTTTGGCTCCAGCCCAACGCAAACGATTTAACTCGGCTTTAATCAGAGACAGGGTGTGGTAAAAACCCTTGGCCAGACTCTTGCCCTCTGACAGCTCCAACAGCCCAGACTCGCTGGGAGACTCAATGTTTAACGAAACCCGGTTGGCGACCCTGATTGTTTGTCTAATCGCCGGTAGTGAGGTTCCTGGCATCATCTTCAGATGAACATAACCCCGGTACTGATACTTCTTCCTCAGGATTTCAGCTGTATCAATCATTTGACTCATGGTGCTGTCAGGGTCTTTAACTATTCCGGAAGACAAAAACAAGCCGTCAACCAGACGCCGAGAATGAGCCGAAACAAAGGCCTGGGCCATCTCGTCCGGAGAAACACTAACCCGCTGGCAGGACCGATCTCGGCGAAAAGCACAATAGCGACAGTTATTCTGGCAAGCATTGCTCTGGAGTACCTTAAATAGTCGACAAACGTCCTTGCCGCCAACTTTGGCGTGATAGACACCGGGAATATTGGTGGTATTACCAAAGTCTTTCGGCCCGCAAGTATCGTAACGAGCACTAGGTCCTAAAACAGAAATTTTTTGATACAAATCCACCACCCATTTTAACACCCACCGACCTTTTTGGGTCAGTCTTTTGAGCTCGAGAAGTTCTGCTTTAACAAAACAGCAAAAATCAATATCAAAAGTAAAGACAATAGTCTGGTTGGCAAAAAATTGCCCCACTCCAAGACATCCTTCAATGGTTTAATCATCGGATACCACCAAAGAGTGTAGAGGTTGAGCAAGTGGATGATTGTTAACAGCCAAAACCAACGGGCCTTAATCCGGCCAACAGCCACCAAAACCGCCATTGGTGCCAACAGGGGATACAAATAGCGCTCATGCATATTAGTCAAAAATAGAAAGGCCGACAGTGAAACCAGCACCAACCAATAGAGATAATCAACTAATGTTTTAGGTCTTTTAATTAAAGCCGGTAAACCCGAAAAGGACAGGGCTAGTGCCATTCCTAAACTTTTGGCCTTAATCCCCAAAACCAACAGACTATCACCTAGCGAAAGATTCATCCCGTAAAGCAATTGCCAAAGATTAAAGGCATTGCCCGACAACATATTCCCCTGCCGGGGCAAAACTCGATTGGTATAAAGATACCAAACCCAAGACAATAAATTGCCATGGTGAACAAATGGAATCGCCAGTAACAAAAGAAAAACAATCGCCAACGAACCGGACTTCAAAACTTGGATCCAATCTGATCGTCTTTGCCAAAACAAAAACAACAAAACCGGCAACCAAATCAGCAGGGATAACTTAAAGTAAAAAGAACTCAAAAACAGCAATAGTCCTAAAAAATATCTTTTTTTGTAACAAAGAATAAACCCCAACAAAGCCAGTAAATTAATCAATGAATCGGTCTGTCCCCAAACAACAGCGTTGTAAATGGCGGCTGGATTCAACAAAAACAACAGCGCTCCCCCCAGGGCCTTTTTAACTGAACCAAGGTCTTTGATTAGTCGATAAACCAAAAAACTAATCCCAACATGAGCCAAAATGAAAGGTAGTTTTAATAAGAACAAATGCAACTTGGCATCAATTAGCGGAAAGATGAAAGACGGAAACAGGGGGATTTTCAGGTTCAACCAAAACAATAAAAAGTGAACCAACTGATAGAGCTTGGCAATCAAACCAAAAAGCAACATTGACCCAAGTGGCTGATTGGGCCAAGAAACTCCCCAGAAAATTTGTTCATAGAAATCTTTGAACCCATACTGCCAAAGTTTAATCCCCCAATCAACGTGGTTGAGAATATCTGGATGATAACCACCAAAAAAAGCCAACGGTAAAGCAACTAGTAAAAACAGGAAAATTCTAAAGGTTAGTGGTGCAAAAAGGACTTTCTTGATTTTTTTCATTTTATTTCCACAATGACATTCTGTTCGGAATATTGTACAAAGGGAATCTGACTTTTCTCTCCCTCTTCACTTTTAAGATAGCCAGTGGCCTGAAGATAGAACAACTCTGGTCTACTTTGATTTAAGACCTCAATCTGGCCGCTGACGTCCTTAATCAGTTCACTTTCTGAAATTGTAACCGGATACGGAATTTTTCTTAGAGTAACCCCAGGAATTGTTTTTGCTTTCTCAACTGAATCTAGCCCCAGGTCAGAATCCAAATAACCAATAAACCTCGGAAAATGATCGGGAATAGCTGTCTTAACTATTTTGTCAAGTTCCATTGTTGACAAACCAGTAACTTCCGAAAGACTGGCCAAGTGCTTAGTCCAATCAAACATTACCCTGGGCACAAGATAAACCTGCCACCAATCTTTTCTTTCGGCAATTACCAACCCTGCGCCATCCTTTAATCTTAATAGGGGAATTGTCCCCTCTTTAATCACTACCTCAGATTGCGGGTCAAATCCTGGCCACAGATAGTCCCATTGCCAAGCCAACCTCCACTGGTTGTGGACCTTGACAAAATTAAAAACTGGTTCATGCACCAAGGGACCATATTTGGTCGAGTATTCAATCCTAAATTTAATCGGGACAGGGGCAGTGTTTTGTTTTGTTTCTTCAATCGGACTAGCTTCAACAAACCTAACTGAAAAATCGTCAAAAAACTTTTCCCAGATCTTGATAAAATCTTCTTCGGAGGTTTCTTCTTTGTCGGCAGGAATTAGACTTCGATAAAGCTCTCGGTGAGCCCGAGTAGAGATAAACCTAGCCGCGGCCTGAGAATCTCCCGCCGGATTCTTGGACGGCGCCATGCTTTGCACTAAAAAAGGTAAATTGAGCAAAACCAGTAAAAAAATCAACTTAGGAAATTTTTTCAGAAAAACAACGACCAAGATAACCAATAACGGGATAATCGGCATTAAGTACCTCGGCCAAAAAGAAATTACAGTATTGACTGAAAGAAAAATCACTACCAGACTAGGTAAGTAAACTTGTTTAAGTTCTTTTTTCAAAAGAAATTTAATTAAAAACAGAAAAACAATAATAACTCCAATGGGCAAAAGCGGATGCCAATCTCCAAGGGCCATCCCTTGTCCCGGTTGCCACCAACCATGATAAATGTTGGCAAAAATTCCTCGCCACTGGTTAAAAAGATCAACCTTGGTTTCACTGGGACTAAGATAAAACTCTATCGGTTTCCGATGAAGCCTTAACCAAGGAATAGGGTTTGGATGTTTAATAAAATAACAAAAGTAGCCTAAAACATAACCAGCGAAAGTGGAACCAAAATAAGAAACCGTATTTTTAATCTTATCCCATCTTTCCGAAAACAAAAAAACCATCGTCAGGCCCAACGGCAATATCAGCAAAGAATAGACTGGTGGCTTAACAGCACTGGCCAGTCCCAAAAAAACGCCCGCAAAAATTAGTGATTTTATTCTCCCTTTTGATAAATAGACTACAAAAAAATAGGCATGAACCAAAATAAAAAACATCAATGGTAGATCCAGCATTGTTTCTCTAATTTGGGTCGCCACAAAAGGAGAACTGAAAAACAAGAGCACGCCCAATAACTTTAGTTGTCTATCATCAACCAACTCTTTTAAGAGAAAAAGTAAAACCAAGGCTGAAAAAAAGTAGAAACCAACACTAAGCAGAAAGGGGTTGCCGATTGTCTTTTCGGCCAAACCATAAAGATATTTTCCTAGTGGTGGCACCTCATAATTAATATTAAATGTGTTTTCTCCCTCAACTAGACGATAGCCAACAAACTTATAAAGTTCTCCATCTGAAATTCCTCGGGAAGAACCGGGATAATTCCACTGGGAGTGGTAATACCAATTTTCATAATATTCCGGCTCGTACTGGTAAAAAAATATTTGCCGGGAAAAAAACATCACAAAAGACACCAATAAAACAATCAGTCCTAAGAGAAAAAGGCTAGATTTTTCTCTCAAAATATTTTTTTTAACTTTCCCCACTTTTGCCCCCCCCAAATGATAAAAGTAATTAGGCAATACCTTAACAAACCGTGATAAATTTTGCTACTGGCAACCAGCCACTGGTTAGGTTGATTAGCCTTTTTTTGAGCACTGGCTCCGTGTCGATGAAGAATCTTGACTTTTGGCAAATAGTAAACCTTCAATCCGGCTTTTTTGATTCGTCGACAATAGTCAAAGTCTTCAAAATACATAAAAAAGCGCTCGTCAAGAACACCAATTTCCTCAATTACTTTTCGGGGAATTAAAAACACTGCCCCAACAATAACATCAACCAAGCTGGCCTTGTCCTGCCGAGGAGCGTATTTTAAAAAGGCCCCTTTTTGCTTTAAGAAAAACTCTTTAATTGCTCCTCGAATAGTCGGAAACCGAGAACAGGACGATTGAACTGTACCGTCAGGATTAAGCAGACAAGTTCCCAAAGCTCCCAGATCGGGATGTTGTTTGGCAAAATCAATCATTGATTGCAAATCTCCGGGGCCAACAATGGTGTCACTATTTAAAAGCAAACAATATTCACCCTCGGCCAACTTCAACCCCTGATTAACTGCTTTAGCGAAACCCAAATTGTCGAAATTAAAAACGACTCTAACCCCCTTCTGTTTTTTTAAAAACCCGACTGATCCATCAGAGGAACAATTGTCAACCACAATCACTTCTTGCCCCATCGGGGGGTGTTTTTTGAGACTATTTAAACAATCCGACAATAGGTCCTTAGTGTTATGGTTGACAATAACAACCGACAAACTCTTCATTGGCGAAAAAACTCCAAAATCTGGTGGTCGGTTCTAACTGGAAAAACCTTGGCTGGTTGACCCCTAAATTCCCAGTAGCGCTTGAGGGCCATCCAGATTACTTTTATGTAGTTAGGCCCGAACACAACCCGAAAAAATAAACCCAAAAGATGACTCAGTCTCAGGTTCCAGTCAGTGATGTTTCTCCAAATGAATAGAAGCTGGTTTCTCTCTTTAACTCTGGCCACCCAAGTTTTGTCAAGCTTAGAAACGGTTGATTCGTGATGGTGCTCAACTTTGCTTTCAGGTTCCCAAATGATTTTATAGCCACTCTTCCAGGCCCGATAACCAATATCCAAGTCTTCCCAATAAAACGGTTGGTAAATCGGATCAAAGCCCCCCAATTTTTCCCAAACTGATTTTCTGAAAATAGCACTCCCTCCAGAAGCCCAACCAGAGATGTGACTGTCACTTTTGTCAACCCCGGGCAAATAGTTGAAAAAACCCGACTGCCAAAAGATTTCCGCCCAACTGCCCCACTGGTCTTGGGTTTCTCGGAAAGAAACTGCAAACACCTTTGGATCTTCAAAGTGCTTCAGCGCTGGCGGCAAAAATCCTTTTTGGGGGATAACATCGTTGTTGATCAGGGCAATGAACTTGCCTCTGGCCAGTTTGGCTGCCTGATTGCAAGCTGGAATAAAACCAAGATTGGTTTGATTAATAATAAGTTCTAAACGAGAATCTTTTTTCTTGACTTCCTTCAAAAACTGTAAAGAACCGTCAGTCGATCCATTCTCAACTACAATCACCTGACTATCTTTCGGCAAAGAGTCTAAAACTTGAAACAAGTTTTTCCTTAAAAGTTCTTCTCCGTTCCAAGTCGGAATAATAATGGTAACTTTCGGCTTTTTCATTTTTAGTCTATCGGCAATTTCCAACCAACTGGGCGATAATCTAATTTTACCTGATGATCGCCTCGGTCAACAACTATCGCCCGAATATCTAAGTCGGCTCTTAAAATTCCGACTGACTGACCATCGATCGTTGCCCGCCAGCCGGGATCGTAAGCTTCAGTTAAAAGCAAAAGTCCAACCTTGTCGTTACTGGTGTTGAGAATAATTTCATTATCCTGATAACTCACCACTTCAACTTTGCCTCGGCCCAAATCCAATCGCCCAATCTCTTTTTCCAAAATAGCTTGTCGACTAAGATCAGTTGTTAACATCTGTTGAGCAATTCCACTAAGATCATTTCCCACTGAATAGCTATCAACAAAAAAAGCCAGATCAAAAGCTGAACTTTTTTCATAGAGCCAAGTTTCCCCCCGGTGCAAAACTAAACTCAAACGAGAATCATCAATTTCATACAAGGACAAAACATATTTCACTCTTAATAAATCGGCCACTTGGCTTCGCCAGTCTGGTTGATAAATAATCCGATCGTAAGTTTTCAAATCATTGGGGTCGGGATTGCCGGCCATCAATCGAACTAGGTAGTCGTAGCGCTTGTCCCTGATCGAAGCATAACCATCAATCATCGGAATTTGATAGGCCAAATTGGCGTTGGGAGGAAACAACTCTCCGTTAGTAATCAGCAATCGATTGTTGCCAATATTTTCCTCCAGGTATTGGGTTATCTCTGTTTGGGGAAAAACCAGCTCTGGCTTGACAAAAGGGAGGTACTTCCAGCTTTGGCGAAGCAACTCTCCGGCGGTCAGTAAAATAATTAACAAACAGGCCCATTTGTAAAACCGATTGAATT
>JBDRHU010000010.1:0-4755 GCA_043816565.1 Patescibacteria group bacterium | reverse complement strand
CTTTGACAATCGGAACACTTTTCTTTTTTCAAGGCCACTATTCTTAAGTTTTTACCCACCTGAGGAGCCGAAAGACCAACACCAATGTCAGAACTTAAAAGAGTTTTAGTAAGAAGGTCAATTGTTGTTTGAACAACCTTGTCAAGCTTTTTTACTTTTGACGACTTTCTTTTTAGGATTGGATTTGGACTTTGAACTATCATTGCTACTCTTAGTTTTGGAAACCGGCTTAGTAGAAACTAACTTCTGTTCAGTCTTTTTTACTTCAGCCTTGTCCTTTAAATCTTTCTTCATTCTCTTAATGCATTTACCACAAAGCTTCAGAGAAATTTTCAATCCCCCAACAACAACGGTCTTCTTTTGGATGTTGGCCTTAAACCGACGAGGGGTCTTGTTCATCGCATGGGAAGCGTTGCGCCCAACCCGATTAGTTTTTTTACAAATTTGACAGTTAGCCATGACTGGTATAATACCAGAGGAAGATGATTGTTTCAATCGCCGTATTTTTAATCGCCATTACTATTCACGAGTTCGCCCACTCCTGGGTGGCCGACTACTTGGGAGACCCCAATCCCCGCCTGAGCGGTCGTCTGAGTCTAAACCCCAAGGCCCACATTGATCTGTTGGGAACCATCCTTTTGCCGCTATTTTTATCTCTAAGTGGCTCCCCAATCGTTTTCGGTTGGGCCAAACCGGTCATGATTGAACCGGGAAACTTCCGAAAACCGAGACGGGACATGGCCCTGGTTGGGCTAGCCGGACCAGCCAGCAACTTACTGGCAGCACTATTAGTCTCTCTATTTTTAGGATTTCTGCCATCGGCACTGTTTGGTGTTGGCTTTGTTTTCATCACTACCAACCTAGTGCTGGCGGTTTTCAATCTCCTGCCAATCCCCCCGTTGGATGGTAGCAACATTCTACTAGGACTACTACCGTTTGATTTGGCAGAAAGGTTAGAAGAAGGAATCTTTCAGTACCGCTGGCTTTTGTTGATTGCCAGTTTGTTGCCATTGTTCAATGGCCAATCGCTGGTTGACATCATTATCGGCCCCGTGGTCGGCTTTCTGGCCAAACTATTTTTTAGTCTTTCGCTCAAGAACTTTGTTTAACTGGTCAACCAATTTATCAATCTGCTTGTCGGTCATTCCGTGGGCTCGGGCACCATCTTCCAGAGTTTCAAAACTGGCCATTGCACAGCCCAAACAATGAAGTCCTTTTTCCAAAAGCAAAATCGCCGCCTTGGGATGTTTGCTCATTAGATCGGCAAGTTTGATTTTTTTGGTGATCACTTTTTTGTCTGCCATTGCTTAATAATATCACAAATTTTGCCCTACTTAGATACTATCTGTATAGTTTTGACTATCTTGACAAGCAGTTTAGAAAAAAACTAAGATGAAGATGTCCCGCCGAGGATAAAAAAGTAGAGTAAGAGTTTTTCCTCTACACCTTTTGAAATCGGGAGGATGAATTGACGATAGCCTGTGGGCCATCGTTTGAATCCACCCACTTATTCAATCGGGGAAATCGTTGCTCTACTGCTCCTTGGCGGGTTTTTTGTTTTCAGAAAATTTAACCTCTTTAAGGTATAATCAGACCAAGCTAGCCGGGATAAGCTTGAGTCAGAAGCTCATCGTCCCCTGGCCGATGTAGCTCAGTGGTAGAGCAAGTGTTTTGTAAACACTAGGTCGTCAGTTCGAGTCTGACCGTCGGCTCCAGCACCCGTAGCTCAACGGATAGAGTGCCAGTTTGCGGAACTGGTGATGAGGGTTCGATTCCCCCCGGGTGCACCAAAGATGAAAGGTTTCATAAGTTTTATCAAAGAGCAAGGAATCGTTGGCCTAATTGTCGGTTTCATTTTGGGTGGCTCAGTTAAAAACTTAGTCACTTCATTCGTGGAAGACATCTTAAACCCCATCTTGTCTTTGTTTTTAGGGTCAACAGCCAATCTGGGAGAGCTTAGTTTTAAAATTGGCGAAATTGAAATCTTTTGGGGACATTTCTTGAGCACCTTAATAGACTTCATTATTATTGCCGGAATTGTTTATTACCTTGTCAAAAGCCTACGGCTCGACAAAATAGACGACAAGGTCAAAAAGGCAATGGGAAAACAGTCTTGAACGAGAAGTCAACCCGAGCCCCAAAACTTCAGGCAAACATTTCTGTTAAGATACCCACTTAGGAAGTGTTAAAATACTCAGATAGGAAGAGTCGCCTAGTGGCCAATGGCACATGCTTGGAAAGCATGGACCTTCGGGTCCCGTGGGTTCGAATCCCACCTCTTCCGCTCATTTCATTCGCGGAAACCGTTGGGGTTCGAGGAACGCAAAATAAACAAAGCTTGATTTGAGTACAAATTAATGAAAAGTTATGCGTGGCGAATCCCACCTCTTCCGCTCATTTCATTCGCGGAAATCGTTCCAAAGCCACATTTGGATATTTACCCGTTGAACGTTTCTTGTAATATATACGCCTGACGGGTAATTTTACCCACAGAGCGTATATTGACAAATATACATCGGACAGACATAATTGTTAGTATGAATATTTAGGCGTGTTTTTTAAAATCTTTGTCAAAAGTCAGCGCTTCTTGTATTCTCAGTTTTTCAATGACAGCAAACGAATAACAATCAACCCAAGAAGTGTTTTTTGATTTAATCGTTTTAAAAAGCAAAAAGGCTTTTTTAATCAGCTCTGGCTGTTCTAATAAAATCCTTGTCTTGCTTTGCAGGATCTTTTCAACAAATTTAATTGTTAGCTCTTTGTCATAACGCATACTGCCAACTGTCAACACTTCTCCCAAGACCATTTGAGTGGTGACATATTCTCTGTCTTGAAACTTTCGACCCAACTCTAAGGCCCTTTCGTGGTTACTATCGACAGAATTCAACAACGATAGATAGAAAGACGCATCAATAAAAATCATCAGATCAACCCTTGTATAAATATTTCTTGTAATTCGCGGATAAATTCTTGGGTGCTCCAGAAACTTTTTTGCCTTTGCCAACTTTAGCCAACTCAACAAATAGGTTTTCCTTGTCTGTTTTCGTCTTTTTCTCAATAAAGTCAAATAGAGCGGTTCTCACCACTCTAGAAATAGAAGACTGACTGTTATAAGCCAGTGTTTCTAACATTAATTTTTGCTCTTCTGGTATCCGAACCACCAATTGGCTGTTCATTGTTTTTTTAAATACTTGTAATACGCAATACATATTACAACTAAATCTGAATTGTGTCAAGAGGCGATTGTTTTGAGTATTGGCATTTGCTAGAATACCTTTCATGCCCGAGCGGATAAGGTGCTCCTGTAGTTAAACGGCATAACAGTATCTTGGTAAGATACAATTTTGGGTTCAATTCCCAGCGGGAGCTCCAAGTAAATGACATTTCGTTTTTAACTTGATATAATTCACAACACATGGCAAAGAAAAAAGGTCCGAGAATGATTGTTGGTCTGCTCTGTAGTGTTTGCAACACTTTCAACTATATTAGTGAAAGAAACAAAGCTAATACCCCAGAGAAATTGAACCTGTCTAAGTACTGCCGGAAATGTAAAAAGCGGGTTCCCCACAAGGAAACACAAAAGTTAAAGTAGTTCCGGGCCCGTGGCGCAGCTGGTTAGCGCGCTTGCATGGCATGCAAGAGGTCACCGGTTCGAATCCGGTCGGGTCCACTTAATGCAAGTTAAAAAAGCAGTCATCGCCGCCGCTGGATTTGGAACCAGATTTTTACCGGCCGTTAAAGTTTACCCCAAGGAACTAGTGCCGGTTTTAAACAAGGCCAACATCCAATACTTAATTGAAGAACTGATTGCCGCTGGGATAGAAGAAATCACTATTGTCCACCGACCGGACAACACCATGCTTGAAGAGTATTTTGCTCCCAACAAAAAGTTAACGGCATTTTTAAAACAAACCGGCAAAGAACACTTTCTGGACAGCTTGAATGAGATTAGGAAAAAAGCCAAGCTCTATTTCATTCCTCAACCAAAAAATCTTCCTTACGGCAATGCTTCTCCGGTTTTGGCAGCTAAAAAATTCATTGGCAAGGATCCTTTTGTTTTCCTCTACGGTGACGATATGCTGATAGAAAACAAAATTGGCTCCACCACCTCTGAGTTAATCAAAGTATTTGGTCAATACCATACTGATGTGGTTGCCGCCGGAATTGAACTTCCCAAAAAAGACTTTTGCCGTTGTGGCATGGTCAAGTTTAAAAAAGGATCAATCCCCCACCAAATTGCCAGCGTTGTTGAAAAACCAGCTATTGAAGTTTCGCCATCAAACATTGGCATCATCGGTCGCTTTGTTGTTTCTCCTCGGGCCATAAATGTTCTTGAAACCCAAAAAATCGCTCGAGGCGAGCTTTGGTTCACCGACACTGTTGTTGGTTTGTCAAAAATCGGAATTGGCATTGCCTGGCCGATTAAGTCTCAGTGGTTAACTACCGGTGACCCATCCCGCTGGCTTCAGGTAAACCTAGCCCTAGCTTTAAAAGACAAAACGATTGCTCCGGAAATTAAAAAGTTTTTAAAGGGAAAAATTTAGGCAAAAAAACAAAAAAATTATTCTTTAAAAAGTTGATTTAACTTGTTTTGCCATTCTTTATCAAACACAACTTTATAATCTATATCAAATCCCTTAAACTTGATCCCCAGCTCTAAAAGATCCTTCTCCTTTGCTAGCTCATTACACAAATTAAACAGTTCTTGTTTGTATTTTGTATCTTCATTTTGGAGATGGACTCCTTTTGTTTCAA
>JBDRHU010000009.1:0-7952 GCA_043816565.1 Patescibacteria group bacterium | reverse complement strand
TGTCTACAATGGTAATCCTCAAAATGCGGTTTGTAATGGTAAGTACTGTTGGATTTGGGACATTGCCAACAAAACCTGGGCTAGTGATGGTCAACCTCTGAACCTAGAGACTGTTTGGTCAGCTACTAATATGAAGCCGGTCAGTGGTGAGACACCAGTTGAGCCGACCAATACTCCGATACCAACCGAAACGCCTGAATGTACCAACGGTGAGCGAGACTGTGGAGGCCAAAACCAGAGACCACGCTTGTGCCAAGCCGGCAGCTGGACTCTTCAGTCACCCTGTGGTGCAGATGAATCTTGTCAGGAGGGAAACTGTTTGGTAGGGCCGACCATCACGACAGCTCCAACTGAGGTTGAAAAGTGTGTTCAGTGTACCAACGGTGCTGACCGGGGAACGGGTGACGCTAACTGCGATGGGGTGGTTGATCCTCTGGACTACAGTATTTGGGTCAAAGAATATCTAGGGATTGGAGATATAAGTATTTTGAGGGCTGACTTTAACTGCGATGGCCAGGTGTCTGGCTTGGATTACAATGTTTTGTTGCGCAATATCAGTTGGTGATGAAAAGATTTTTTAAGTTGTTGCCAATCTTGATTTTACTTCTGGCTTTGGTGGGTGGAGTGATTTTAGTTAAAAAGACCCAAGAATTAAGGAGGGGGGCGGCTGGGGACCAGTTAAACTTGTCAATTCAACCAGAAACGTTCCAGATCGATGTTGGTCAAGAAAAGACCTTGGCAGTTTTTGCTAACATTGGAGACCTGAAAACCGTTTATGCCTCGGTTAAACTTAACTCGGCAAGCCAATTTTTGGAGATTGTTGAAGTTATTCCTAATATTGGAGGAGAAGATAATCAGTTTGAAACTAAAGTACCTACTTTCGGGGTTGACGAGAGCACCGGCGAGATTACCCTAGCATTAAAATCATCCACTAAAACTGTCACTGGAGCGGTTAAACTGGCGACCATTAAAGTTAGGGGTTTGGCCAATGGTTCTGGCAATTTGAGTTTTGCTCCAGCCGATCAGCAAAGAGTGACTGATTTTGATGCCGAAAATTATATTGCTGTCGACCAAATGAGCGGATCAAGCTTTACGGTTGGTGGAGAAAGTACGATTGGTACGGTTAGTTTGGAGATAAAACCAGACGGGCAATCGTACGAAATTGGGCAAGAGATTCCAGTCAAGGTTACTTTTTTGGCTGGAGAGAACAGACTGACTTTGGTCAATGTCTTGGTATCTTTTGATAACCAACTGCTCGAGCTGATTCCAGCCAAGAGTCAAATTAATAGCCAGGGGCCTTTGAATCAAGCAATTGAAAACACTCTTAAAGGGAGCAATCGGTATTCGATGGTAGCGGTGGCCACTAACATTGAGAATCCGGCCACTGGGGAGTTTGTTTTGGGAACAATTACTTTTAAGGCCAAACAGGCAGGATCAACCGGGATTGATTTGGTCAGTCAGGAAGTAGTTGGTTTGGACTCTGGTGGCGCTGACGGTATCTATTCGGTTAATTTTCAGAAAGAGAACTTTACGATTGGATCAGTTGAGCCAACGATTACCCAGGTACCGACACCGACCGATGTGCCGGTATGTATCGCCGGTGATAAAGATTGTGGTGGCGCCAATGGTCGGCCGAGAATTTGTCAGGCGGGGCAGTGGACCAATTTGGCTCCGTGTTCAGCCGGGCAATCGTGTTCTGACGGCAATTGTATTGTCGTTACGACTGGGGTGCCAACTAAAGTGCCGACACCGACTGCGATTCCAGACTCTGGAACACCGATTTTGAATTTTAAGGTTAGTTTTGTTGGTATTTTGAACAAAGACAAAGTCAAAGAAATTCCCAAAGTTGCCATCAAGGTCAAAAAAGGGTTTGAGACCGTAGCCGAGTTTGATGGAGTTGAGGTGGTGCCGACTGACGTTGGAGACAAAACGGTTTTTACTGGGGCTGTTGCTTTGACCGGAGTGGTTCCTGGCGGAAATTATTCGGTTCTAATTAAGGGACCGAAGCATTTAGCTAGGAAATTTTGTCAAAATAATCAAGTAGACCGTTGTTACGGTCAAGGGGAAATTATCTTGGTCGAGGGCGAAAACAGTTTTGATTTTAGTGGTCTTTCTTTGGAACCAGGGGATTTGCCCAACCCATCATATAATATGGCCCAAGATGGGGTCGTCAACGGGGTTGACTTGGCTTTGATTAAAGCCAGATTCTTTGTTGATCAGCACGAGGAAGAGAAGTTAGTGGCTGATTTGGACTTCAACGGTGATATTGGTGGCCGAGACATTGTTCTTTTTCTCCAAACCCTCTCGGCTAAGTTCGACGAGGAGGAATAGTCTCAGGAAGTGCAATTTGGAGTTGGTAACTCCAAAAAACAATGTAAAATGGAGTTTTACTTTCTAATGCCTATTAACCACTTAGTTGAAAACTCAAGCTTTGCGCTTATCTAATAACTATTAATTTATAATCCGCCACTCAAACTCCAGTTCTTCTGGGGCTGGTTGGGCCAGGCCAACAACAAATTGGCCAATTGCTTTGCTTTTAACAAACAAAAGCAGATTGCTTTTTTCGGTTTGGGTCAGGTAAATCTGGCTTTCTTCGCTGACGTTCTGGTTGCTGATCACCATTTCAGTCTCACCAAAGGGGAGAGTAGCGGTTCCACTCAAGGCATTACTGGCACTTTCCTGGCTTTGGGTTTCCGGGTTAGCTTCTTCTGGGTTGGCGATAATTGGCCCCTGGGCGGTATTGGCTTCCAAAACCGGTGGGGCATCAGGCAAAACCAGAGCTTGCTTGGCCGCTTCTGGATCTAGTTTGGCTAGGCTTTGTTGGTATTCCTGGTTGGCAGGAGCCAACTTGAGGGCTTCTTGCCAGTCATTGACAGCACTTTCCTTGGCTTCAGGCATGTAGCTGGCAATGGTTTGATAGATTTTAGCCCGTTGAGCCCAGGCTCGATGGTCACCCGGGGAGTTGCTGATGGCGGTATTGGCAGTATCCAGGGCTTCATTTATCAGTTGAATGATTTGCTGGTTTCTTTCGCTTACTTGTTCGTCTCGTTGGTTGTTTTTGGACAGGGCAATGGCTCGATCCAAAAGGCCTTTAGAGGTAATCAGGTAATGGTCGATTTGACCGTTAGTGGTTGGTTGTTCACCAAAGGTTCTGACCGGGGAGTGATCGGTTGGTTTAATAACTGACTGTTTGTTGCCGGTTTTGAGGCTGGTGATAACAACTCCCAGCCCGATACCGATTAGCAGTGGGATTACAAAGATTATTTTTTTCATTTGTTTTTTTAGAGACTAGAGATTGGTAATTAGAGATTAGAGACTAGCAATTAGTAGTTTTACCAGTTACTGGTTACTAATTACCAGTCTCCAATTACTAATCTCCAACCCTTTTTTGCCCTTCTGTTGAACGAATTAACCCATTAATTAATTTTTCACAGTTTTTGCTTAGTTGCCAAATTTCTTTAGCGGTTGAAGCTGGGAGATATTCTAAGTCCCTGGCCAGAAGTACAAAATTTTGGACTTCTTTTAACGAACCTCTCGATAGTCTGTAAAAACGAATTTTTTCTGGATAGTGGTATCGGCCAAATCCTTCGGCAATGTTGGCAGTAATAGAGCTTGACGCTCTTTGTAGCTGGCTGATTAAACCATATTTTTCTTCTTTAGGAAATTCTTTTGTTTTTTTATAAATTAAAAGTGCCAACTTATGACCCTCTTTCCAAGTATCTAGTTGATAAAAGTCTTGTATTTTTCCCATTTTTACTAATCTCTAATTACTAATTACTAATCTCCAATCTCTAATTAATTATCCACCAGTTAAATTCAATATCCTCATCGGTTACCCATCTGATGGCGACAATGAAATAGTCTTCGGTTTTTTGTTTGACAAACAAGACCTGATTGCCAGTATCGGTGGTGGGAGTGATGTAGCTTAACGAGTCGGCTGTTAACTTGTCAGTGTAGATTTTGACCTCGGTGGTGCCGGCGGTAATTACCCCCTTGCCAGCAGCGGCGTTGGTTCTAATCTCGGCTGATTCAGTGGCGACTTGAGCTTCCTGGTCGAGTGCAATACTGACTTTGTTAAACTGGGCTGATCCGGAGGCGTCAATTGAGGCGACCGTTTCTAACTGGTCGTTTTTAATTAACAACTCTCCAAAACTAGAGCTTTGAGCACTGATCTGACCACCGACAGCCAGGTCACCACGGATGGCAACATTACCATCATCACTAATGGTCATTACTCCGGCCAGGATATCAATCGTGCCGACTCCACTGGGTTGAATGAGTAGAATGTCACTCAAAGTTGAGATTGCTCCTTGGCTAATGACAATGTCTCCAACCAAAAGGTCTTTGTTAATGTAGGCTTCCTCCAGAGTGGCTCGGGTTTGGACCACTAACTGAGAAGCCAAGACAACTTCACTGCTTAACTGACCGTTTTCAATCAAAACTCCACTTTCACTGGCTTGGGTGGTCCAGTCACTAATTTGACCCAGCAGGCTAGAACCGGTTGGGGCCTCGGGGTCAACAATACCTGGTCCGCTAACAATTTTTTCCAAATCAGCCCTGACGGCAGCAATTTTGTCAGCGATTAGATCCCCAAAACTACCTTTGTTGGTCATAATCTCATCAGCATAAATGGCCGAGAAGGTGGCTTGGTTACCAGTGAGGTTGGTGATAGTAGCTTCATCGGCCAGTAGTTGATCGGTTTCAATACTCTGGCTTTCCAAAACTGGGATTTGGACCCCATTGTTTTGGTCGACAGTCATGATGGTTTGCCCATTTTCACCTTCAAACTCGAGCCGATCAATACCGCCAACGGTTTCTAATCCGGAAACTTGGTTAATTTCCGCTTGAGGTGAGACAATTTTGTTGGCTACCAGTTGATCAGTTTCGATCAAGCCGGCTCGGATTTTGGCAACCACTAGTTGGCCGAAAGCGCCAATTCTTTCAATTGTCTGGCCGGTCTTGTCTTTGAGGGTGTACTCAGTATCCGGGTATTGATAACTGCCCTCAATTGTCAGGTCACCAGAGTCGGTAAGATGGATATTTGGATCATACCAAGACGGGTTGACATAAACCATAATAGTTCCAATTGAGTTAGGATCGGTTTCAGAATAGTTTTCAAGTGCTCGGCCGACAATTGGTCCTGCTCCAGTGGCTTTTACGGCTACACCCGGAAGCTGGGAAGAGGTAAGAGGGTCTCCGGTTTTGATTGGGCCGTTGCCGGTACTTATTTTTGTAAGTATCTGACCCACAATACCAACCAGAACATTATTGTTCTCGTAGTCAGTACTACACTTTTGGTCGTTTTCGCGGCAGATTGAGTCTTTACCAATAAATCCTGGCGAGGAAGAAATTACCCCCATTGTGGCCAAAGATGTAGTTGATTTTATAACGGAATTGTTCGTTTTAGAGTCAATGGAAACAAGGTCTCCTACTTGAGGTTTATTTGCTAGGTCGCCGACGCCGAAGTATTCAGCGTAATCAGCTCCGGAGGTTGTATAAGCTACAGTGTTTGACGATCCTCCGCCCTGGATTTTACCCCCGATAGTGCCATTATGGCTGAAACCAACGAAATAATTTTTAGACGAAGTGATATGGTTTTCGCGCAACAAAAGGATATGCGAGAATTCTTCATACGAGGTTGTAGTGTTTGTTATTTGGGCGACATAACCATCAATTATATAGTCAGAGACGTCTAGTTTATATCCTGGGTTGGTCGTTCCAATGCCAACGTAGCCGGTACTACCATCAAAATAGGCAATGTCGTGGTCTTTACCATCTTGTATTGCCAAATCTCTAAATTGTGCTGTTCCATTTATATACCCTCGTCCATTTATATATCCTATCGAGTTTGAGTTAACGCCATAGTCGAAATTGATGGAATTTTCATCACTAACATAGATTCCCTTTCCCGACTGATCGTTAATTCTAAATGGTACATTGCTACCTCCGTAGCTGTAGTAGATGTCTAAATTGCTATTGGGACTGGTTGTTCCAATACCAACGTTGCCATTCACATATAACTTTGCTGTACCTGAATCTGCTGCTCCAATTGCAAGATCCCCTCCGTTGAAATAGCTATCTCCATTTGCAAAGATTCTTGTAGTAACTGAATTATTGGCGTAAAGATCTATTAAGCCATCATCACCAGAATCAAATAGTTTAATCACAGTATCAGTAGAATCTGCTTCTTCGATAATCATCCTTCCTTTGATGTGCAGTTTTTCGCTTGGCCCCGTCGTCCCGATGCCGACGTTACCGGAACGATCAATGGTAATGCCGTCAACAGCAGTACCATTGCTGTAAGCACCCAGGAAAAGTTTGCCATATTTGTTGGTCTTGTCACTAATAGCCGCTTGGACAAAACCAGCATAGTAGGTGGTATCTGGTCCGCCACCTTCTTTTACTTTTAGATCCATGCCAACCCGATTGTTGGCAGTATATGAGTTATCCCAGCGGTTTAGAGAAAACATTGTTTCAGAGGCGCTCAAACCAACGATATCGTCTATGTTGCCGACAGCCAGACTGCCCCCGGCAGCAGTGGTGCCGACACCGACAGAGACGGTTGACCCGAGGGTAATTCGGCTGTAAACATCACTACCATAGATATCATTACCGGCAACGGTCAAATCTTGGCTAAGGTAGGTATTGTGGGCGATGATACCATTGGCGACAAAGTTGTGAGTTCCCTCAACCTCGATATCCCAAACCTGTTCTTGGCCAATGTGCCTGATTTCTACGATTTCATCCCAGTTGACGCCAGCTTTTTCTTGGTTTTCTGCTGGCACGGCAATTTTCATGCCCGCTTTCAGTTGGTTAACCTTTTGCCATTTGGCTGTTGCTCCGGCTACTTGAACAGTATCCGGTTCAAACAGACGACTAATTGTTTTTTTAATTCCGTCTAGCATTTTCTTTCTCCCATAAATTTAAGCCAGGATTTTTGTAATCTCATAATTTTCCCTCTGACTTTTAAATATTCTTGAATTTGTTCTTCAAAATATTCTGTTTTTATTTCACTATTGACCAAATCTCTAAACAGTTCCAGATAATAAACAGCCAAATTACAGTCAAGCATCGCCTTTTCTAAATAACTAATTGCCTTTTCAGACTCGCCAAACCTAGTTGAATGGGCCATGGCAATCAACTTGGGAACTCGCAAAACTGTTTTTTCTAGTTTTTTACTAATCTTATTACTATTACTAACAGGCTTTTCTTTTTTCAATTTTTTAACAATTTCTACCGCCAGCCCCAAGGTTTTTTGGTAAACCTCCAGGTCTTGAAAACTTTTAACCGGTCTTTTGGGATAGTAATTGTACCTGTTCACATCGGTCTGATCCTTTCTATTTTTTCTTTTAATTTATTGATCAAATAAACTCCTTCTGGAGTGGCGATTTTTGTTCTCCGTTGCCCTTTTTTGGGTTTGTGAATAACATGTAGGGGATAGAACTCAAAATAGTCATTTTCATCAAACCAACCACACTTGAAATAAAACATTCTTAAGCCGGTTAATCTGGATAAAGCCATCGCGTACAAAGTTAACTGTTCAATTGGTCGTTCTTTTTCCGCCTTGGGCTTGTAGTCCAGAATATGAATTTGGCCGTTACGGATTTGCAAAACATCAATATGGCCAGTAATTAGTTTGGGTAGTTGGGAACTCCCGAACTCTTTCATTGTTTCTTTCTGATAGAGTTCGAAACCCAATTGTGTTTGCATGTGTTCCAAATCGTCTTTGGTGATGTAAACTGGCACTTCGGTAGCGACGGTAACAGAGTCGTTGCAGAGCATAAATTTCTGCAAGGCTTCGTGTCGCTTTTTTCTTTCTTTAACTGTTTGCAGGACAAACTTGCATAATTGATTGGCGTAATTTTGCTTGGCTCGGACAATCATTTGGGTTTTGGAAAAGGTCATTGGCACTTCCGAGGCCCGCAATCCTTGAGAAAAATATTGGTGCGGAC
>JBDRHU010000008.1:0-5202 GCA_043816565.1 Patescibacteria group bacterium | reverse complement strand
GAGTTTTTGGATGTTTGGTACCAAGAAAATGGTTTCGACAAGCTCGATGACACTATTTTGAAAGATTTATGCATTGCCAGAATACTTGAGCCGGCCTCAAAACTTCAGACAATTAGGTTTTTGAAAAAGAATTTTGGAATCCTGTATCCAAAAAACAAAATCTACAACCACCTTTATCCATAATTAGCATACTAAAAAGGGAAAGTCAGGAAACCAGTCAATTCCCAGCCACCCCATCCACGCCCTTCCCGTGTGACTTTTGCCAATACAAACTGCTTTGTCAGGCTTGGAGGTAAAGCGTCCGTCGGAAAATCACAGCTTTAGCTACGAGAATCTATTTTTTCACCCGAACACTACTTTTCCCCAAAAGATTTAGACTTCTGGCGTTCAAACTAGTGACTACTCTTTTCCCTACTCTTTTTTCTAGTTTACAGCGAGCCATTCCCGCAATTGATCCACCCTCCTTGGCGACCTTTTTGTTTTCTTGGAAATTTTTGGGCTCAACTTTCTTGGAAATCTCGGTTGTCGAGGCTTCGGCAAGCATATTGAGTACCAATTCAAGGTTGGTCATGTTATCGCGTAAATTTTCTTTTTTTAACCCTTTGTATCTCTTGTAGTCCTTCGTCCGAAGTCCTGCCCAGGCAAAAGTGATTTCATCAGTGAGAACAGCAAACTCGCTACTTAACCTAACCGCTCTTTTCTCCCACTCGTCAGTGAGCTCCTTTCTAATCTCGATACTCTTAATCCTCTGATTTACCCAATCTTTTGAATAGCCACGCTTTAAGTAAAAACGCATTGCTCGTTGAATTGCCTTTTCTGGATCTTCGACCTCTTCGACCCGTTCATATCCAACACGAGCAAACCAAAGTTTAAACGGCTCTGCCTTTGGCGAGGGAATTGACTGAATAATACGAAATACCGTTTCTGTATCAGCAATATCCGTTAAGCGCATTTTTCCGTCAATAGCAATCATTTTCAACCGGTGACACTTTGTCACCACTTCACTTCCCTCAGTCCGAAGTCTCTGTGCTAACTTGTTCCAATATTTTCGGGATCGTGTGAAATCAACTTGGTTCGTTAATACCCGGACAATATCAACCACCGAAAACCACCATTTTTCATTTTTTTCATCCCAATGGCGACGGATTTCTTTATCCTCAAAAACAACCATCTTGGTAGTCTTGTTCAGCTTTGTCTTCATTTTTCAAAAAAACTAAATCGCCCAACTTGTTATTAGAAAAAGTATATCAAGCCCGACCCAAATAAATAAAGTTTTTCTAGCGCTTCAAATAAAAATCTCTTTTCTTGGAATCAAATCTTTCAATCGCGTAGCGAAGCATGGTCCGAGGCATAGTTTGGTAATACTTTTTTAGAAATTTCTCTTCGGCCTCCTGGTCCCTTTTGCCAATTTCCCGAAGCATCCAACCAACTGCTTTGTGAATCAGGTCATGTTGATCGTCAAGCAAAATCTGGGCAATTTTAAAAGCATCGGTAAAATCATCATTTCTGATGAAGGCAAAAGTGCTCATCATTCCAATCCGTTTTTCCCAAAGATCATTGGATCGGGCCAACCGGTAAAGAGTTTTTCTGTCTTTGTCCAAATAGTAAAGTCCTAATATCTTAGGAGCCGAAATATCAACCAAATCCCAGTTGTTAATGAACTTGGTATTTCTCAAATACAAATCAACAATTTTCTTTTGTTCTTGCCCATCTGCCTTTTTAAACCGATTGACCAAAATTACCAAGGCAATTGATCGACACTCATGAATTTTATTCTGCAAGAGTTTCTCAACTTCAGACGAAGATAGCTCTGTGTATTTTTTGGCCATTTGACCAACTTGGGCCGAGGTCAAACCAACAAAAATATCACCCTCGCCATACTCCCCAGGACCAGTTTTAAAGTAACGAGCACAAGCCTCAGCTCGCTTGGGATCGGCAATACTCTTGATTTCTTTGATCAATAATTGGCTCATTAGCTGATTATATTATATAATCAGCCAGAACGCGCTCATAGCTCAGTCCGGCAGAGCACCCGCCTCTTAAGCGGAGGGTCGAAGGTTCGAATCCTTCTGGGCGCACCCTGGGCTCCCATCGTCTAGCGGCTTAGGACATCGCCCTCTCACGGCGGAAACTGGGGTTCGATTCCCCATGGGAGCACCAAACATTCTTAAATCTTATTAGAGTATTCAATGTAAAGGTCTTCTCGGTCTTTTTCCAAGGCTTGCAGTTGTTTAAAAACATTGTCACAGGCCTGGTGAATCTCTGGCTTTTTACTGAAATTAAGAACATTACTCAATTCAGCATACTGAACCACCAGTTGTTTCCGGCGATTATCCAGAGCGGTCTTAATCATCTGCCACTGGATATGAATGCTTAAGGTGTGCCACTCGGCAAAGTTGGCCAAAAACTGGGGATCATATTCGCCAAAATCAATCGCCTGTTGGAGGGTTAAACTGCTTTTGACAGCCGGGTTACCAGAGGACAAATCTTTTTCCTTCGGTTCAGTTTCGTCTTGTCGAGTTCTCATAACTGGATTATATCAGCCTATCTCAAAAATCGTTAGGAACCATAAGCACCTAAACGTTCTTCTGCCTCTTTGTCCGCAAGCGCTAGAATTTCTTGAATTTTAGTAGCAATCTTTTTAATTGTCGCCACATCTTCTATCCCAACACTAATTCTTGACCAATCTGTTTGGTGCACATCTTCAATTGCGGTGTAGTTATGACCAAATGAAGTTCTATTATCAACTTGAATACCTTCTTTATTTAAATCATTTATTAGCAATGAGATTTTCACTTTCCCTAGTTGTGGAACCGAAATCAGACCGCCAACAAGATCTGGCACACTCACTCTATCATCAACCTCAATTCCTTTGGCTTCTATTCCTCCATCTAATAAACTATCCAGCAAAACCGAACTATTACGAGTAATTATTCTCATTCTTGAATCAAACAATTCTTTCGAACAAACCACTTCCATTATCGAAAGTGTCTGAGGTGACGAAGCCAACCCACCAAAAATCATAAAATCTTTTAGACCAATTCTTTCTCCACTTTCAACACTTCTTACGACTACAACGCCAAGACCGCCAAAATCAAACCCCATTTGATGATACTTATTCATAGAGGACGTTACAATTAATAGACACTTTTTTGGTAAAAGAGCCTGTAATTCCCGTAAATCAATTCCAGGGTGCAAAGTGGCATCAACAAGGAACATCAATCTTTCTTGTTGATCCTCTGGTAAACTTGCGTATTTTTCTAAAACCTCATCTTTTAAAAATTCAGAAGTCCCAAAGTTCTTGGTATTCCCAACTATGTCTGTTCTAACAAGCACATAACCTCCACCCCGTAAACTTTCCCTAATTTTTTCCAAAACAACAACAGGCTCTCCCGCTTCAATAGATTCTGTATCAGGCCTTGTACTTAGCGCAAAGGCAGCATCAGAATCAAGTTTCTTCGCCCATGTATGTTCATAGTACCTGTTCTCATCGTCGCAGATTAGCAATCTGCCATCTCCAACGAACTTTTGGATCACCAGATTTGCCACCACATCCGCGGCCATTCCCGAATTAACAACTCCAAATTCCATAGTATCCGACGGAACGTTAAATATCCTTCTAACTTCATGATAAAAATCTTGAAAATCGACTTCAGACATATAACGACCGTAGACTGTATTGTTATATAATAAATTTCCAGCTTCTCCCTGTGTCGCTTTACCTTTTCGTCTTTCTCGATCAACACAATACAAGTTGGCGATTGATCCAAAGAAAACTGATTGAGCCAAAGACCTTTGAGATCTTGTGCCCCGATTGTTCGCAGGCGAAAACTTTGTAAAAATTATCTTTAAGGCAGCAACTTGAGTTGCTAGATATTGATATTCTTCAAGTCCAGAAAAAAACGCTGCCAAATGAGCAGTTTCGTCACCAAGAGGGAAAGTCTGCAAAGCAGAATGTACCTTTAATCTGGTTTTCCCCACTTCTTCGGCCAACCTAATCCTATCTCTCTCTGCCAACTCGAATGCTGGAGATTGCGCGCCGCCCTGACTAGCAAAATCCCACGTCCTAACCTCAAGTCGAGACAAAAGCTGCCTCGAAATCGCCTCAGAAAGCTCCTCTTGGAGCTCAAAATTCTTATCTTGTTCTGTTATTTCTGTACTAGAAACTTCTGTCATCCTTCTCCTATTTTACAGGCAAAAATCGAGTTTGGTCAAGCACTCTTTAAATCTTGTCGGAATACTCGATGTAGAGTTCTTCTCGGTCTTTTTCTAAGATTTTTGTCTGCCTAAAAACGAATCCAGCTTTTGTTTAGCCTTGGGAAATCCCTTGACTGAAATCATCCCCGGAAACTCTTTGGTTGATACTATCTGCTGGCGGGCATAATCTCTAACCTCTTCCTCTAAATATCTTCTGGCCTGGTCAATCTCGTCTGGGTTTAAACTCAAGGGTGATTTTTTCTTTTCCTTGGCAACTGTCAAAAACTGACGATAACCCAAAGCTTCCTCAAGTAATTGGGGTGAAATTTCGCCACTACTACTGTCCATAAACAACTGACGAAATTCTTTGTAAAGTCCGTTTTTAGACATCAACAAAACGTTTTGGTGAATACTTCTACCCAGCTTTGACTTATTAACCATTAAGTTAAAAACCAAACGGTCTCTGGCAGAATAGTTTTTTAAAATCGCCGACAATGGAGTCATTGACCCGCTAATTAAAATTGGCAAATTATCCCTTTGATAAACCTCGTCAATCTGCCGGTCTACCATTTTTTTAAAATCGAGGAGGTCAACCGGCTTTTGAGCCGAAACCACCCCAAAAAGATGAGTCTTAACCTTCTTTTTAAACTCCTCGTTGGGGTAACCTTGAGAAACAACAAACTCCCGGTAAATCTTTCTGGAGTCAACATTAATTGCCTCGGCCTCAATCTTGTACTTGCCCCAAAGATACTCTGCCAACTTCAAAACCAACCCCAACTTGTTAGAAGTAGTTGGCCCGTAAACAGCAACGATTTTGTTCACTATTTTTTCTTCAACAAGAACCTTTTTAACTTTTCCAGAGCATCCCAATCATGGATTGAAACCGGGAAAATGTTTTTGTTCAACTTGCCGACAACTACTAATTTTTTACTGATCTCTTGGGGAGTAAACAAATCGGTTTTGGTCAACAACAAAATCTGTTTTTTTCTAAGCAAAGCCGGTTTA
>JBDRHU010000007.1:0-7561 GCA_043816565.1 Patescibacteria group bacterium | reverse complement strand
GGCAAGGTTAATAAAGGGGACGCTGTTTATAAGGTCGCCTGATTAAACTAAACCAGCGATGATTTTTGTTTACCACGGCGATGATACCTTTGCTAGTCGCCAGCGGTTTTTTGACGTTCTCAAGGATTACCCGGAAGTCAGTTCTCTGCCTTCCAAAAAACTGAGCCCAGAATTGATTGCCACCTACACCGGATCGTTGTTTGCTCAAGAACATCGAGCCTTAGTTTTGGAAAACCTGTTTTCTTCCACCAATACCCAGGACAGTAAAGAAATTGTCCGGCAAATTAAAAAGCTCGAGTCAGAGATTGACATTTTCGTCTGGGAAGGCAAGAAGCTTGATCAAAGCAAAATTACTCAATTGGGCAAGAACTGCAAAGCCATCGCCTTTAAACTCCCCAGTAGTTTGTTTCACTTTCTGGATTCAATTGGCCAAAACAAAACCGAAACCCTCAGTTTTTTGGATCGAAGCTTAAAAACTAATCCGGCCGAAATGCTTTTGGCTCTTTGTCAAGGTCGCTGTCGAGAATTACTCTTAGCCAAAAGTAAACCAACTCTACTCAAGGGCGCTCCCTGGCAAAAGGTTAAGCTAGCTTCCCAGGTTAAAACTCTTGAAATTGACTGGATTGCCAGTCTATACTTAAAGTTAATCGATATTGATTGGAAGAACAAAACCGGTCGTTTGGGTGATTCGCTGAGCAATCAATTAATCGCTTTGTTTGCCGAACTATGAAAACAATTGATCAGTTAACTAAAGACGATCTGAAAGGGATCAAACTCCTTTGCTTTGATTGTGACGGAGTCACTGTCAAGGAAGGGACCAAGATCGTCGAATCCGGTAATCGCCTGGAAATCACTTCCTTTCCTTTGGAAAGTTCAATGGTTGCCAAGCTCCAGCAATTAAAAAAACAATTCTTTTTGGTGTTCTCAAGCGGTCGAAGCCTGCTTCATCTGTCTCGGATTTACGAACCAATCCTTTGGAACGGGGTCGCCCTTCAGGCCGAAGTCGGCCTGTTCACGCTTTACCAAGGGCAGGTTCTACAACTGGGTGAATTTACCAGCGCTTTCTTGGAAAAGTCAACCCGAATCCGGTCTCGGATCCGTCAACTGTCGTCCACCAACAGTGATATTGTTGGTTTTGAACCGAAACAGTTTTTAATTTCGGTTCATTGTCGAGGCCAACAAGTCGAACTTGAAGAAATTGTTCGCCAGGAAGACCCAGAAAAACAATACTATTGTCTTTGGAGTGGAGAAGCCTACGATATCGGCCCTAAACAATTTAACAAAGGGACCGGATTAAAATTCTTGCTTGACAGGATGGCTCTCTCTTTTGACAATGTCCTGGCGGTTGGCAATGACCCTAATGATCAGGAAATGGTTGAGTCAGCCGGAATCAGTGTCACCACCGATCCGACTAGTGTCATTCGAGGAGCTGATTTTGTTAGTAATCAAAAATTTGAGGCCGGTGGTCAAGAAATCGTCGATCGGCTCTTGGAGTTAATCAAATGAAAGCTTTTAGCCAGAAAATCAACAAGCCCTGGGGATACGAGCTGCTAATCACTCCGCCAGAATCGCCAACAACTGGCAAGTTAGCTTTTACCAAGGCTGGTCAGCGCTGGAGTCTCCAATACCACGACAAAAAGGATGAAACCATCTGTTTAATCTCCGGCAAGGCCAGCTTGATTCACCAGGGCCAATCCCTTAGAATGAAAACAATGCAAGGTTATCGGATCAAGCCCGGCGAACAACATCGATTGGTAGCTGAAACTGATTGTCTCTCGCTGGAGGTTTCCACTCCAGAGAAGGGAAGTGTTACTGTTCGATTGGAGGACGACTATGGCCGAGGCAACGAAACCGACGCTGTTAGAAAAAAAATTCGCTCATAATGGATAGAAACTCAAATGGATAGAAAACAAAAAGACATTCTTTGGTTCAACGAAATTGACAAAAGCGATGGTGGGTTAGTCGGTGGTAAGGGGGCTAATTTGGGAGAAATGACTAGCTTTCTTGGGGATCTGGTCCCCAATGGTTTTGTGGTTACTGCCTCGGCCTATTTTGAATTTCTGAGGGCCAATAACCTGGCGGAAAAAATCTCTAAGATCCTTAGCTCCAGAAATGCCCAACGACCAGAGGAACTACTGGATGCCTCCAAAGAAATCAAACGGTTAATTATTCGAGCCGATGTTCCACCAGCCCTTGCCAAAAACATTATCAGCTCATACCACCGATTAGGTAAGTTTTTCGGTTTAAAACAGGCCTTGGTGGCGGTTCGTTCATCGGCTACTGCCGAAGACTTACCTGGAGCTTCGTTTGCAGGCCAGCAAGAAACTTTCTTAAACATTCGAGGAGAAGCCAATTTAGTTAACAATGTTCGTCGGGCCTGGGCCTCTTTGTTTACCCCCCGGGCCATCTTCTATCGAGAAGAAAAAGGCTTTTCTCATGACCAGGTCGGCTTGGCAACCGTAGTTCAAAAGATGATCCAGTCGGAAGTTTCCGGAGTGATGTTCACTGTTGATCCAGTCACCAACCAAAAAAACAAGGTCGTCATTGAAGCCGTCTGGGGCTTAGGCGAATACATTGTCCAGGGAACAGTTACCCCCGACCACTATGAAGTCGACAAAACCGATCACCGGATTCTTAAAATTCAACCAGCCGTCCAGAGATTCCAGTTGATCAAACAGGGAATCAAAACCATGAGGGGTCCAGTACCGACCAAACGACAGAAACTGCAAAAGTTAAACAGTGCCCAAATAGTTGAGCTGGCCAAAATCGGTGAAAAAATTCATCAGCATTATTTTTTCCCTCAAGACATTGAGTGGGGGACAGAAAATGGCCGTTTTTACGTCCTCCAATCCAGGCCGGTAACTACCCTAAAAAGTAAAAAGAGTGACAAGGAAACTGGAATCGAAGGAGAACTGGTCTTGCTCGGTGATGGTGCCAGTCCGGGAATTGGGCAAGGCAAGGTTGTTATCCTTAAAAAAGTCAGCCAGATTGGAAAAATCAAAAAGGGTGATGTCTTGGTGGCGACCATGACTTCGCCAGACTTTGTCCCGGCGATGAAAAAGGCTGAAGCGATCATCACCGACAAAGGCGGTCAAACCTCGCACGCTGCCATCGTTTCCAGGGAATTGGGAACCCCATGTGTAGTTGGCACCAAAAGAGCAACTCAAATATTAAAAGACGGTGACCATGTCGTTGTCGATGGTCAGGAAGGTAAAATTTGGTTGGGTAAAATCAAAAAAGGGGCCATTCCAAAAAAGAAAAAGGTCAGAACAAACAAAGACCCAAAAATCAGCACCGCTACTAAACTCTACGTTAATCTGGCTGAACCAGAGCTGGCCAAAACCATTGCTCAAAGAGATGTTGATGGTGTTGGTCTGCTTCGAGCTGAATTCATCATCGCCCAAATCGGGGTTCATCCCCAAAAGATGATTCAAGAGGGCAAACAAGATCAATTCATCCAAAAACTGGCCGATGGCATGCTCAAATTTTGCCAGGCCTTTGCTCCCAAACCAGTCGTTTACCGAGCCACTGATTTTAAAACCAACGAGTACCGCCACCTGGAAGGCGGCGACTTGTTTGAACCGAAAGAACCCAACCCAATGCTGGGCTTCCGGGGAGCAATCCGCTACATTAGTCTGCCGGAAGTTTTCCAACTGGAGCTAGAAGCGATGAAACTAGTTAGAAACAAACACGGGTTTAAAAACCTTTGGTTAATGGTACCCTTTGTCCGAACTCCAAAAGAGTTAGCGGAAGTCAAAAGAATCGTTTCCGGTTCCGGGCTAACCCGAGGGTCTAACTTCAAACTCTGGATGATGGTTGAAATTCCTAGTAATGTTTCTTGTTTAAAGCAATTCATTGACGTTGGTATTGACGGAGTTTCCATCGGTAGCAACGATTTGACGATGTTGATTCTGGGACTGGACCGGGACAACAGTGAAGTCGCCCCAGGATTTAATGAAAATGATCCGGCCGTTTTAAAAGCCATCCGTAAAACCATCAAAACCTGCAACCAATATAATTTGACCAGTTCCATTTGCGGGCAGGCTCCCAGCGAACATCCCCAGTTAATTGAAAAACTGGTCCGCTGGGGAATCACCAGCGTTTCCGTCAGTCCAGATGCCATCGACGGGGCTCGACAAACAATCGCCTGGGCCGAAAAAAGGAAGATTGCCAAAAGCAAAAAATGATCATCAGGAATCTTTCGGCTAAGCCAATTTTAAACTCCGCTGGCAATTGGACCATTGAATGCCGAATTGAAGACAAGCAAAACAACTCAATTTCGGCTTCGGTTCCTCAGGGAATCTCAACCGGTTTAGAAGAAAAAAAATCCAGCCAAATAGACAGCGCCGTCCAGGAAATTGAAGAGCAAATCCTGCCTCAAATCCAAAACCAAGACCTGAACCAATCCAGGTTAGACAAAATTCTTGAAACTGGTAATTGGGGTGGCAATGCCACCTTGGCAGTTTCGGCGGCTTTTTTTAAATTAGAAAACCAGCTGAATCCAATCGCCAAACAAACCATTCCCAAGATGATGATGCTTATTTTTGAAGGTGAGGAACACGGTAATCCTGAGTTAACCATTCAGGAATTCATGGTCGTTACCGACAAAATAGAAGAGGGGATTGCCCTTTACCAAAAGGCAATTGCTGAAACCAAAAAACAAGGGGGGCTAGACACGGTTGGCTCCGAAGGGGGAATGTCACCAGCTGGGTTTACCGACAATCAAATTCTGGAAATTATGAAAACCATTGGTGTTGACCAGATCGCCCTGGATGTTGTCGGCAATGTTCATCCGCCCACTCCCGATTCCCTACTAGAGATTGTGCGACGTTATCCAATTTACAGCCTGGAAGATCCTTTTCCGGAAGATCAGATTGATAACTGGCAAAACTTCTTTCAAGAGGTCAGGACAGTCAATCCTGAAATTCTAATTGTTGCTGACGATTTGACCGTTACTGACGCCAGTAAAATAGAACAGGGGGCCAATAAATTATTTAATGCTGTTATCATCAAGCCCAACCAGCAGGGCACCATTAGTGCCGCCGTTGGGGCCGTTAAAACAGCCAAAAGATTGGGGATAAAAACAATCGCTTCCCATCGAGGCCAAGAAACCAACGATGACTGGATTGCTGACTTTGCCATCCGATTTCAAACCGACTATGTCAAATTCGGCGCCCCTAATCGAGGAGAAAGAGTTGCCAAATACAACCGCCTGATTGACAATGACTGAAAAACTGATTGACAAGTTCAGATTGTTCGTAATTAACTTCTCCGCCGGAGAGTTGATGGAAAACTTCTTTGTTTCAGCAATTGTATCTTTCCTGACTATCCGAGCCTGGTTAACCTTTTGGGGCTTCCCTGCTGTTGGCAGAGGAGAAATCCACATCGCCCACATTCTCTGGGGCGGACTATTGATGTTTCTGGCAGTTGTTTTGTTGTTGGTCTTTTTAAACAAAGAGTCCAGGCAGGTGGCCAGTGTCATTGGCGGAATTGGTTTTGGGACCTTTATTGATGAGTTGGGTAAGTTCATCACTCATGACAATAATTATTTTTTTGAACCAACAATTGCCATTATCTATGTTGTTTTTGTGCTTCTATTTTTACTCATCCGAGGAGCCGAAAGATATCTCAAGTTTTCCTCTCGAGACTATGCTATTAATGCTTTGGAAATCAGCAAAGAAATCTTTTTTCGAGACCTAGACCTTAGAGAAAAACAACGGGCCTTGGACCTGTTAAAACAAAGTGACCAGCGAGATCCACTGATCAAGCTTTTAAAAAAGATGTTATCCGAAATCAAACCCCAAACCGATCCCAAACCGGGGTTAATCAGCCAAGTTAAAGCTTTATTGAGCGATTTTTATTTTGCCCTGGTGAAAAACAAAACTTTCACCAAGTTATTAATCTTGGTTTTTCTGTTCTCTTCTTTTTTCAATCTGGCCCAAGCTGTTTGGGGATTAGATTCGATCAAATCGGTCATTGATTTTGGCCAACTGGGTAGTTCAATCATCGCCGGTATCCTGGTGATTATTGGTACCTATCGACTCCAAACCAGCAAGCGTTTATCCGCCTACGAGTATTACAGATCGGCAATTTTAATCACCATCTTTTTCACCCAGTTTTTCTTGTTTTACAAAGAACAACTCTCGGCTCTTGTTCAACTAACTAACAATATCGGCATCTATCTAGTAGTTCGTTATCTAATCACCCAAGAAGAAGTCGGCAAGGTTGTCTAAATCCGGTAGCTAGCATAATCGTCAAAGGGGTTTTCCAAAGAAACCAAGAGCCTATCTGGTAAAAAGTTCACCGAGAGAAACATCGTCCTGACTTTCCCTTTTTAGTATGCTAATTATGGACAAAGGGGGTTGATTGTTTGATTTTCAATTTTCATTCTTTTGGTAACTTGTTTGCGGGTCAGTTTGTCTTTTAGAGTAATGTCTTGGATGTCCCAGATTGCTTCCTTGGTCTTTTTGATTGATTGGCCAGTTTTTAATTCAATCGATTTCGTGATTGCCAGAGAGATAAAGACAATTAAAATATGAGCCTTAATTGAAGTTTCTTTAAAGTGGTAAATTGGTCTTGCCAAAAGATCCGATTTGGCAATCCTGAAACTCTTTTCCACCTGCCAGAGGTCTTTGTACCTTGAGATTATTAGTTTGGGGTTGGTATTTTTTAAATTGGTATAGTAACCCTTAATCCCTTCAATCATTTCATCTTTCTTGATTAACTCTAGGTTCAGTCTGAAGTTGGTTTTCCCTTCCTGGGTTAAAAACCTTGATTTTTTGGTAATTTTTGATTGGTTTCGAATCTGATAGTTGGCCTTTAAAATCTGTTTTTTTCTGTCCGATCTGTTTTTACTGGCTCTTTTTTTGGAGTAATCGCAAATTAAAATTCCTTTGTCGGTTGTTGCTTTTGAAAATATTCCCTCAGTACCGCCCAACTCCTTTGATATTTCCTGTAAAAGATTTTCTTTTAGGCTCGATATTCTGGCTCCCACAATGTAATTCAGCCCATGTTTTTGAAGCTCTTGAGTGTTTTTAAAAGAGATCATGGCGGCATCGGCAACAATGGTTAAGTGGCCGATGTTTCTTTTCTTTTTCAGGCTTAATATTGATGGGAGAAAAGTATTTCCTTCAAAGGTGTCACCTTTGAAAATGTCAAAAGATACCGGATAACCATCCCGATTGACTAAAAGACCGATTAAAATTTGAGGCTGATTTGCCTTGTTGTCTTTCGAAAAACCATTTTTTCTTAGATTGTCTGATTTGTTGGTTTCAAAATAGAGTGTCGTGACATCGTAGAAAACCAGGCTAAATGTTTTTGGGTATTTTTTAGCGGCATAAGCATAGGCGATATCCTCGGCTTTTTCTTTCAAGTTTGATATTGTCAAAAGGTGGTTGTAGATTTTGTTTTTTGGATACAAGATTCCAAAATTCTTTTTCAAAAACCTAATTGTCTGAAGTTTTGAGGCCGGCTCAAGTATTCTGGCAATGCATAAATCTTTCAAAATAGTGTCATCGAGCTTGTCGAAACCATTTTCTTGGTACCAAACATCCAAAAACTC
>JBDRHU010000006.1:0-5071 GCA_043816565.1 Patescibacteria group bacterium | reverse complement strand
CCAGCCCAAGCTTGGCTAACAAAAGCTTGGTAAGCAAACGAGTCGTCCGACCATTACCATCCATGAAAGGATGAATAACAACCAATTGCTTGTGAAAAATTCCGGCCACAATCAACGGGTCTATTTTTTGCGAGCTATCTTTGACAAATTGAATTAATTGCTTGACTAAATTTTCAACATCTTTAGCGTCGGGGGGCAGATAGACCGTCTTCCGGGTTTTGGGATCATTGACAATAACCGGCAGTTGTCTTAGACACCCGGAAAAATGTTTGGGCAAAAGGTCTTGGGTAACTTGTCGATGAATTTCCAAAATAAGCCCCAAAGAAAGTGATACCGGAGAGGACTTGAGTTTTTTGTCAAGATCAAGCAATGCCTGGTTGTAGTTTAAAACCTCTTTTTGGCTATCGCGAGCATGTTCTGGGGTAGATTTTAGAATTTTTTTGACTTCGGTTAATGGTAAAGGATTGCCTTCTATGCTGGTAGAGGCAAAACTGGAAACGGCTCGGGCGATTTTTTCAAACTCAAACAAAACCACGGCCGGAAATCTTTGCTGGTTCAACTCAAAAACTAGCCTATTAATCTGTTTAATTTGACCTAACAACCGATCAGTGATTGTATATTTGGGTTGAAACATTAGACGAATATTAGACGAATGTTAGACGAATGTCAAGCTTGTTGTGCAGAATATCAAGGAAGGTATATATTTTGAAGGTAAATTATTTTTTTTGAAGCAAATACCTTCTGTATGAGACATGAAACATTCTATTATTCTTACCCTTTTCTATGTCAAACTTCCTGAAAGAAAAACCAGCCTGTCTAAGCAAACCTTCATAATGAGGAACAGGCCAACATTTACGCGTTGGTGAACCTTCCTCTGGTAGAATTGGAAAAGTGCCAGGAACATTCTGTGCTTCTCCCTGAACAAATTCTTGATCTTTCCCAAATTTGGGATCGTCATACTGCCGATCAACCACAACTGAAAAAAGACAAGCAGAATCAGCGTCTTTGAGTATGCGCTTGATTTCTTCGAGTGTCCTTATATTTTCTTGATCGGACTCACAATAGTTGATTGCACAATCATTTATAACAAGGTCCACACAACTACTAGCAATCCCAAGGGACTTCATATCACCCAGAACAGCCTGATAGTTTCTCTCTGGGTACGTTTTTTTGATATGTCCTTTGTGTTCCTCAACCGCCTGGGGACTAATATCGAAAATAAAAATTCTGTCATTTAGATTATCTCTTGAAGAAATCAGAGAGTGGATGGTGTCAACATTTTCGGACGTAACCGATCCTTCTAAAACAATAGTTAGGGGTTGGTTTTTCCGTAATATTTCGTCGACAACTTGTTTGATCTCAAATGCTTGCTCTACTGCTTCAAATAAATCCGAAAGAACTATGCGAGGCGTACTTCCGTCTCCCATCATTTTTCTATAACCTTGTTCAACTTTCCGATCCGTTCCCATATTAAAAAATTTCAGAAAACTATCTCACCTAACTAGCGTCTATGCGAACTACACCTCCTGAATTATAACAAATCGAACTTACAAACCTACTTAATCCTCAACACCTTGGCATTGGCCACCTCAATTTCGTCGGTGGAGGTCAATAGGGTTTGATAATCATCCAAAACTGACAAAACTAGCTTTTCGCCCTCTTTGTCCAACTCAGAGAAAATATCATCTAGTAGTAAAACTGGTTTTTGGCTGGTTTGTTTTTCAACAAACTCCAACTGGGCTAATTTCAAGGCCAGAATTGCCAATCTTTGCTGGCCTCGGGACCCCCAGAAGGACAAGTCTTTCCGGTCGGAACCAAACCGATCATCGAGCATGGCAAAATCGTCCCGATGGGGACCAATCCCAGTGCTGGCCATCATTAGGTCTCGGTTTAAGTTGTTTTCCAACTTTTGTTTGGTGACAATGCTTGGTTGATACCGGCACTGGAGGTGCTTAAACCGACCGCTTTGGAAAGAGGTTAGAAAACTATTAACAAAATCAAAAAAAACTTGTCTTTGTTCTTGAATTAGTTGGCCGTTTTTGACCAATGTCTGGTCCCAAAAGTACAATTCCTGTTTGTGTGACTTACCTTCCTTAATCGCCAAAAGAATCTTGTTTCTTCTGATTTGGGCTCGTTGATAGGCCCGCGAGCTCTGCTGGTATTGCCAGGACAAAGGGGAAAGAGATTTGTCGATAAATTCTCGACGCCGGGTTGGGGAGCCACTAATAATTCTAATTTCTTCAGGCCGGAAAATAACTGCCGAAAAAACTTCTAAAAACTGTTTTCGGGTTTTTTTGACTCCATCAATCGAAAAAACCTTTCGGCTCAGGTTCCCTTCCCGACTTAAAAGCAGTTTTAATTGACTGCCGTCACCTAACTCGAGTTTGATATCGGCCACTGGTTTGCCCCAGCTGATAATCTGTTCGTTTCGGCTGGCCCGGAAACTCTGGCCAGTAGCCAGAAGATAGACGGCCTCTAGAATATTGCTTTTACCAACCGCATTGGGGCCAACAATTAGGTTTAATCCTGGATCCAAGTCAAAAACCGCTTTGGGGTAATTACGAAAGTCAAGTAAAGACAATCTTTTTAATCTCATCTGAAAAGTTAAGTTTACTTCTCTTCTGGCTTGGCTTCTTCTTTGGCTTCTGGTTTGTCTCCGCCTTCAGCGGGCCTAGCCTCGCCCTCGGCGGGCTTGGTCTCGCCATCGGCGGAAGCTTCAGCTCCGCCTTCGGCAGCGACTTCTTCGCCTTCAACCGGAGCAACCACTTCTTCTTCCTTTTCCTCAACAACAGCTGACTCAATCTTTACCAAAACTTGATCGGCCGAAACCTTAAGGGTAATTTTCTTTTCATCAATCTTCAGATCAGCAATGGTGGCAGTATCGCCAACTTTTTCAAACTTGCTGACGTCCAAAACAAACTTCTCTGGCAAATCCATTGGCAAGGCCTCAATTTCAACCTCGTCTAGAATCTGAACCAGAACACCCTCACTACGACCAACGACTGGAGCCTCTCCGGCTAGTTCAACCGGAACACTAACGGTCACTTTCTCGGTTAACTTAACCTGGTGGAAATCAATATGAATCATCAGGTCAGTAATTGGATCAAATTGGGGGTTTTTCATCAAAACGACTTTGGCTTCTTTGTCTTTGTCAACCAAAACATCAATCAAACCGGTTTCTCCGACTTTTTCCAAAACCTTGGCAATCTCTTTGCCATCAACCTGAAGGGAAATGGATTTAACATCCTTGCCATAGGTACTAACTGGCACCAAACCTTCGGCCCTTAACTTTTTGACCTTGCGGCCAAGTACTTTTCTGGTCTCTGCTTTTAAAACTGGTCTGTTAGTTGCCATTTACTACTTTTTTCCCTTCATTAATATATATCTAACTGTGGAGATGCCCCGCTATGAACGGGGGTCCAAAAGAAAGCTAGAAAAACTTCTACAGGCTTAGATTATTTTTAAGTCTTGTTAAACTGGGCAAAATATTCAAACCCTGATTTAACGACGGTTCTTTTTTTCTTCCTTGTCGCAAACCAGAAACAAGAAAAGAGTTCGGATAATTGACACCCGTTTTACTTTCCCGAACGAAAAGTAAGCGGATGCTGGTTTAGCAGTCGCCGATAAAGGCATAGTTAGGTTGAATTTTGAACTCAGCCATTTTGCCTAAAGCAAGCAACTTGCCGACCAGTGCTTTAGTTTCACCTTTAGCATGTTCTTTTTGATTCTGTTTTACCTCAACTAATCAATGAGGGCCTGCTGTTTTTCAAAGTTCTTCTTCTGTCGAATCTAATACATCCCCTTACCAATTCTTCTTTCGTCATCCCTGGCTATCAAATCCTGTTTTCTCTGGACCTTGGTTTTCTTCTTGCCAATTCCCAGTTGGATCTTGATCCAGCGTCCGCTAGTATAACAAGCCAGCGGTACAATTGTCAATTTGCCCCGTTTTTTTTCAACCAATCTTTTAATCTGGCTTTCTTTTAAAAGCAGCTTTCTTTCCCGGTCAATACTCTGGTCTTCTCGTCTGGCAAAAGGGTAGGGGTGAATAATGGCGTTGACCAAAAATACCTCCCCGTCTTTGACCCGAGCCAGGGAATCCCGCAGTTCAATCCCCCGAGTCCGAATCGCTTTGGCCTCGGCTCCCGTTAAAATAATGCCCGCTTCCAGCTTTTCTCCAATTTGGTAGCTTTGCTGGGCGGTTTTATTAACATACATTTTCATCCTGACCTATTTTACCTCAAAGTACTTAATTCTGTTAAAATACTCCTGTGAAGAAAGACCAGTCGAATACCGACCTTTTGACAACTAGGTTCGAAAGAATTGAAAACTTCCTAAAAGAGCAAGGCGAACCAGATTACCGCTTCGGTCAAATAACTAAAGCCATCTTCGAGCAAAGAATCGGAAACTTTGAGGAAATAACTACCCTGTCCAAAAAGTTAAGGGAAAGCCTAGCCGAAAAATTTGGTCCAGTTTTGACAATCAAGCCAATCGATCGGGCCGAAGCCAAACAGTCGGTAAAAATCCTTTTTGAGCTTGAAGACGGTGAAAAAGTCGAAGCCGTCAAAACCACTTTCGTTGAAGAGGGTAAGGAGTGGAGCTCTCTTTGCATTTCTTCCCAAATTGGCTGTAGTCTGGGCTGTCAGTTCTGTGCTACCGGCAAAATCGGTTTAAAAAGAAACTTAACCGCTGATGAAATCATTGACCAAATCCTCTACTTCTATCTCGAGGGAGACAAAATTAACAACATTTCTTTTTCAGGCATGGGAGAACCGTTGCTTAATCCAGCCGTCTTTACCGCCCTGACAGTTCTTATCAACAAAACCATTTTTGGTATCAGCCCAAGGAGAATAAACATCTCTACTGTAGGAATTATCCCTGGTCTCGAAAAACTGGCCAAAGACTTTCCTCAAGTTAATATTGCCTTTTCTCTCCACAGTCCATTTCAAAAACAAAGAGAGCAACTAATGCCAGTTGCCAAGCAATATCCGCTTGAGCAAGTGATGGAAGTACTAGACCATCATCTTCGGAAAAACCGACGAAAAATTTTCCTACCATATCTGATGTTAAAAGT
>JBDRHU010000005.1:0-2973 GCA_043816565.1 Patescibacteria group bacterium | reverse complement strand
AGTTGGTGGTCAAACCAGAATGCCCAAAATCCAACAAGTAGTCAAAGACTTTTTTGGCAAGGAACCCAACAAAACCGTTAATCCGGATGAAGTGGTTGCCCTAGGAGCCGCTATTCAAGCGGCCGTTATCACCGGCGAAGTCAAGGATGTTCTTTTGCTAGATGTGACTCCGTTGACTCTAGGAATTGAAACCCTCGGTGGAGCGATGACGGCTCTAATTGAGCGCAATACGACTGTGCCGACCCAAAAGTCACAGATATTCTCAACCGCGGCTGACAGTCAAACTCAAGTAGAGATTCATGTTTTGCAGGGAGAAAGACCGATGGCGGTTGATAATAAATCCTTAGGACGATTTGTTCTAGACGGGATTCCACCGGCGCCTCGAGGGATGCCCCAGGTTGAGGTCGCTTTTGATATTGATGCAAATGGGATTTTGACGGTAAGTGCCAAGGACAAGGCCACCGGCAAAGAGCAAAACATTGTCATTAAAAATGCTACCAATCTAACCGAGGAAGAGGTCGAGAAGATGAGACAGGAGGCCGAAAAGTATGCTCAAGAAGATGAAGTTAAAAAGGCCCAAATTGAGTCTCGCAATAAGTTGGACGGAACCGTTTTTTCAGCTGAAAAGATGCTGACCGACAATAAAGATAAGGTTGGAGAGGAAGACAAAAAGAAAGTTGAAGAAACCGTGGCTGAATCCAAAAAGTTATTATCCAAAGAGGACGTTACTGCCACCGAACTTGACAGTCAAGCCGAGACTTTGTCTAACTTGATTCAAACGATCGGAGCCACCATTCATCAACAGGCTCAGCCTCAACCAGAGTCAGACCAACCGCCAGAAGAAGCCGGCGAAAAGACTGACAAAAAGAAGGACGATGGCGAAACCGAAGAGGGTCAAATAGTCGAGGAGTAAACAAGTTATGGCTCAAGACTATTATCAAACCCTCGGAGTTGCCAAAACTGCCAGTCAAGCCGAGATTAAAAAGGCCTATCGGACGATGGCCTTAAAATGGCATCCGGATCGGAACAAAGAAGCCGGTGCTGAAGAGCAGTTTAAAAAAATCAATCAGGCCTACGAGGTTTTGTCCGATTCTCAAAAGCGTCAGACCTATGATCAGTTTGGCGAGGCGGCTTTCAAACAGGGGGGCACTAATCCTTTTGCCGGTGGCCAACAACAAGGACCATTTAGTTATAGCTTTAGTGGTTCTTCCGGTGGTTTTTCTGATCCATTTGATATTTTTGAGCAGTTTTTTGGGGGTGGTTCACCGTTTGCTCGTCAAAGGAGATTGCCGACCTATCAGATTGTCATTACCTTCATGGACGCCGTTAAAGGAGTCGAAAAACAGCTTAGTTTGGAGGGCAAAAAAAGAAAGATTAAAATCCCGGCCGGGATTGATGATGGCCAGAGAATCCGCTTTGATGATTTCTATCTTTTGATTAGGGTTTCCCCGAGCAAGGTATTCCAGCGCGATGGTGCCGATATTTACCTGTTTGAAAAAATTCCTTTCTCTTTGGCCGTTTTAGGGGGAAACCTAGAAGTGGCAACCATTGATGGCCAGGTCAAAATCAAAATCAGGCCAGGGACTCAATCAGGAACCACCATTCGGCTCAAAAACAAGGGTATCAGGATTCCAAACCGAGGAGTAAGCGGGGATCAATTCATTCGAATCGGGATCCAGGTACCGGAAAAACCCAGCCGAGAGCAGAAGACCTTAATTGAGAAATTGAAAGAAGCCGGACTTTAAAGTCGAAATTGACCTTCGTGGCCAGGGTAGACCTGGTAGCCGGCAAACTGTTTCCAAATTAGCTTGAGAGATTTTTCCAAGTCAGAGGAAGAAGAATAGGGCAGATCGGTCCGACCAACTCCATTTTTAAACAGGGTGTCTCCACTAAAAAGAATTTTTTGGGAAGAGTTAAACAAGCAAATACCGCCAGGGCTGTGTCCAGGGGTTGACAGAACAGTTAATTTTTCTTGCCCAAACTCAACTACCTGGCCATCTTCCAGAAAACTATCAATTTTGGGAGATTGTTCAACGATCTCTCTTTTTAGCCACCACTGGGCTGATCGGTTCATGTAATCAACGATTTTTTCATCTTCTTGGTGGATCAAAAAAGGGATTTCAAAGGCCAGTTGAAGCTCACCGGCAGACAGAATATGGTCAAAGTGACCGTGGGTGGCAACAATAGCAACCGGAGACAGTTTTTGAAAGATAATTGTTTCACTGATTAGATTGGCTTCGTCTCCAGGGTCAATAATCAGGCACTTTTTAGTTTCAGGACAAACCGCCAAGTAGCAGTTGGTATCCATCTCGCCAACACGCAAAACAATCGTTTTCACCTGATTGGTAGCTTAAACCATTGCTCCCAAAAGTCAAGGTTTGGGTTGTGATACAATTTTCCAACAGATTTGAATGTTGCCAAAAAGTTATTTTCAAAATAATTTTAATCTCCCATGAAACAAGTATTTCCGGCTGTCAAAGCAGTTATTTTAAACAAAGGAAAGTTTTTAATCATTAAACAGAATATTAATCAGTCTTGGGATTTGCCTGGGGGAAAAATTGAACACGGAGAAACCCCCAAGGAAACATTGTTTAGAGAAGTAAAAGAGGAAACCTGTCTTGATATCGAGATTGTTGAATGTCTCGGAATGTGGTGGTTTTTCCGAACGGTTGACGGTAATCAGGTTGTTTGCACCACTTTTCTTTGTAGCCCAAAGACAGATAATGTGGATATTTCAAAAAATCCCACCAGTGAAGGAATAGAGGAGTTTAAGTGGGTTACAAAAGACGAGTTTCTTGGTGATGGATACACTCCGGTCCATCAAAGCTTAAAAGATCTTGTTTCCAAAAGTTTGAGAGAATAGTCTGGCAATCCTTCAACATATACCGTCGTGCTCATTTTCCCCTGATTGGTAGCTTAAACCATTGCCCCAAAAAGTCAAGGCTGGCGTGGTAAAATAAAGTACTTAGTTTC
>JBDRHU010000004.1:0-5383 GCA_043816565.1 Patescibacteria group bacterium | reverse complement strand
ATAAAGAATCTTGTCTTCACCAGATAAAACTTCCGGGAAATAAGAATCGTCTTTCACTCCTTGAATTTTCTTTTGAGTTTGATCAAGCACATCGTAAACATACAAACCATCTCCGCCACCGTTGTATCTTCTATATACGATTTTGTTATCATCTATCCACTCCGGCTGGGTAGCATTTGAAAGTACTGTTTTCACATCGAAGCCGACAGTATAAATATAGACATTAAAATCCTCTGCGGCCCGAGGTGAAGAGGTAGATATTTGTAAGACATACTTCCCGTCGGGCGAAAACCTAATTTTCTCGCTGTCTTCAACAAAACCACCCCTACCATAAGCACCTGTTAGTTCTTCAAGTACTTTCGACCCACCCGAAGTATCAAGATACAGTCGCCACTTTTCTCCAGACGTCAAATAGGAGAATCTGTCTGTTCCGTACCAATCGGAAACCAACAAAAGTTCTTCCTTATTTAATTTCTTTTTTTCGACAACTTGTCTCGTTTCAAGATCCAACACATACAAACCACAAGCAAAGTCCCCGGTTATAATTTCGCACTTTCCAAAACCAATGTTGTTTTTATCGATTACCCTGACACTTTTAATCGAAATGTTTGGCTTTTGTTTACCTGATTCATCGTAAGCCGGAGAATAGTCTTCGTTTTGGGGATAATCGGTTAGTTTTGAAACTTGTTTGTTTTCAGTGTCATAGGCAAAAATGTTGTTTTCGTTCGTATAAAAAACCTTACCAGTAGCCAACCCGGGGTTCAAAAAAACATCTTCGGCGGGCTGGCTAACAGATTCTGTCTCCTGCTTTGACGGAAGCCTTTCGACAACCAACTGATCATCTTTCTGGGTGATTTGTTGATAGAACCAAAAACCAATTGCCCCAACAACTAGAAACAGCAGAGCGAAAAATAAAAGGACAACCAATACAGAAAACTTTTTCTTTGTTGGCTTTGGAAAGCTGGGTTCGATTTCTGGAGATTGTATTTCTTGAACTTCCATCACCCCTCAATCATACAGGTAATACCAAACCAGTTTCAACAAACTAAACTATTCTTCCAAAACCGGAGTTATCTCGTCTGCCACTTCTTCAACTGGTTCTTCCTCTTCAACCGCATCGGTATCAGCATCAACGTCCTCGTCTCCGCCATTCTTACCCAGAGTAACAACAGCATCATATTGGCTGTCCTCGTCCAAAACTGACGACTGGCTAGCCACCGAATAGTCACCGGACAGGTCCGTCAACAACAACTCAAAATACTCCTGACCATCTTCCTTGACAGCAATTTCGGTCTCGGTGTAGTCATAAGAGTTGGCATTACCAACAGCAACATCAAGATAGCCTAAGCCCTCTAAAATATCTTTGGCTTCCCCTGCTAATCCGGGAACACCACTGCCGTTCAAAACCTTGAGCTTGATCCCCGACCGATCAGGAGTTGGTGTTGGACTGGGAGCTTCAGTTGGAACCGGTGTCGGCTCGGCAAATTCATCTAATTTCTCTGTCCGTCCGGCAATCGCCTTGCCTAACAACAAAACCAAAAGTAAGCCCAAACCAATGCCGACAATGATGAGAATAATTTTCTTTTTCTTGTCTCCACCGTCAGACCCAGCTGTTGGCATCTTTTGAATCGGCTCAGACTTGGAAGTTTCCTCTCCAACGGTTTCAATCGTCTCAGTTGTAACTGTCGGCGTTTCGCCAATAACAACATCTGGAGATGATAGGTCTAAGTTTTCTTTAGCGATGTCCATTTTCTTTAATGCCAAACCTAAAAAAGGATCTAAGGATAAATCGTCAGCTCTTTTAAGTTTTACCCCCCATTTATCCTTTACAAATTCAACCATTTGTTCAACCTCTTTGTCAATATCCAATCCAACATCCAAAACTCTGGATTCCAAAACCTGTCCGCCTTGAACCGCTACTAAAACCAGTTTTTCTCCCTGATGAACCAAAAGTCGAGGCTGACTATCCGGCAACAAACGAGCCAAAGCGAAAGCGACCGGCTCAAAAGTTTCCACCGGTATCCCCGCCTTTTTAAAAGACTGATAGACAAAATCAAAATATTTTTTACTAACCGCCAAAAACTGAACTGTCTGGTAGCTACTGTCAGCTTTACCCAAGCGCCAATCAAAAAAATCTTCATCCAAAAACTCCGGAATCGCTTCCTGGGCTTTTTCCAAAACTAAATCCCGGTTAATCTTGGTTTTGAGTGGAAAACGGATCAATTTCAGATAGACCTGAGACTCGTCCAGCAACCAACGAACCGGCACTTTCCCCAAACCTCTTTTGATCCTTAGTAGTACTTTAACCAAGCTCTCCGGGGTAAACTCTTTCTGGGTTTTTTTAACCACCCGAGGACCGTCAGGACCCAATTCCACCCAAACCAAACGCAAATGGTCAGTGGTCAGATAGACAACAACTCTCTTTTCCGTCTCCGGCATACCTTAATCATACACACACCAGGAGGTAACAATCAAATCAAGTAAAAAATAGCCAGCCCTACTTGTCTCTCTCAACCAAAATCGTACACTCGGCCACCAAGGCAGCAATTGACCCAACCGCCACCAGAATAGGAGCCAAGACCACCCCGACAACGCCGAAGGTCAAAGGAAAAACCACCAGGGTCTTACCCTTTTTGTCCTTAATAGTGATTTTTCTAATATTCCCTTCTTTGATCAGCCCTTTGACTTTGGCCAACAACTCATCACCTCTGACCTCAAACGATTCTTCTTTCTTCCCTTCTGTCATTTTTTTTACCCTCCGATACTATTTATTAACGCTCAAGCAAATTGATTTTAACAAAAAACCAAACAAATATCTTGCCGACTAACTCTTTTTCTCTCTCGCCAAACAAAAAAGATTGACAAACACTACTGGCAACATGACCAAAGTGCCAACTAGAGCCAACTGAAACAATTGAGCCTGCCAACAACAAGTTAAAAGAAAAAACCAAATAAGAAAATAGGCAAAACCCGGCACAAAACGGATGATCCCCTTACATCGCCTGTCTTCCCGAGGACGGAAATACTCAACTGTTCTAAAAATCCCAGTTACCAAAACAGTAACCATAAACCAACCAATAAAATTTCCCATCGGAATACCAAAATACAATCCTCCCTCTTCCCACAACCATTTTTTTTGATAAACCATCACCGGATCCATAAAAAGATCAATCGTTACCACTACCAACCCATCGAGAATCACCAGCAATGGCAGTAACAACAAATTACCGCCTCTCAGGCTTGGTTTGTCTTTCCCAAGATAAGTCAAAAAAGAGGTCGTTAACGAGTAACCGATGTAAATAAAAACCGACCAAAAAACTGGAACTAACAAAGGAACTCCAAAAAAGAAAAAATCGAATTGTTCTCTCTGGTAGGCATAGTGTCCACCAAAAACAACTCCAGACCTTACCCCGACGATCTCAAACAGCAAGCCAAGTAGCGAAGAAAGCAAAAACAACAACAAAGTCTTTTTGAAAGTAAAAACAATCGAAGAATGAAACAAAAGGGTTACCAGTGGCAACAAAAATATCAGAAACTCAATTTTCAGCGGAATCCTAAAACCAAGTGTTCCGAGGAAAAACTCGCCGAAAAAAAATAAAACTGTTAAAAACAGAAACAACTGCACCAGCTTAGTCTTTTTCTTCTCGTTCACTTGCTAATATACTAACCAAGACTTTCCAAATTAACAAGCCAACTCTTTTACTAAAAAGACCGGTGTCTTTTCATTAAAAGGGCGTTACCAACCACACTAAGAGAAGAAAAAGCCATTGCTATTGAAGCCACCACCGGAGACAACAACCAACCGGTCAACGGATATAAAACTCCAGCGGCAACCGGAATGCCAACAACATTATAAAAGAAAGCCCAAAACAAATTCTGCTTAATTTTCCTTAAAGTATAGCTACTAATTTCCATGGCTTTAACCACATCCCGCAGATCATCTTTAATCAAAACTATCTGCCCGGCCTCGATGGCAATATCAGTCCCTGACCCCAAAGCAATCCCCAAATCCGACTGGACCAAAGCCGGCGCGTCATTAATGCCATCCCCAACCATTGCCACCGTAGCCCCTTGGTCCTGAAACTTTTTAATCTCCAGGGCCTTCTGATGGGGCAAAACTTCCGACAAAACAAAATCTATCCCCAACTCTTTGGCGATAGAAGCGGCCACCCACTGATTGTCCCCGGTAATCATGGCTACTTTTTTACCCAGCTGGTGCAATCTTTCCAGCGCCTGTTTTGAGTGAGGCTTGAGAGTGTCAGCGATGGCAATGGCACCAACGACCCTCTTGCCAACCGCCACCAAAACTACCGTCTTGCCTAATTTCTCCAAGTCTTTCCCCAAATCAGAAGTAGTATCCACCCAAGCTCTTTTGCCAACCAAAACCCACTTGCCTCCAATCAAAGCTTTTACTCCTTTGCCGGGAATTGCCCGAAACTTGCTTGGTTTTAAAAATTTAAGCTTTCTTTTCTTGCCCTCACCAACTATCGCTTGGGCCAAGGGATGTTCCGACTCTTTTTCCAAAGAGGCGGCCAACTGTAAAACTTTTGAAACACTAGAACCAGAAGACAAAACATCGGTAACCGATGGTTCGCCTTTGGTTAGAGTCCCGGTCTTGTCAAAAACCACCAGGTTTACCTTCTGGGCAATTTCCAACGCCTGACTGGTTTTAATCAAGATCCCGTTTTCAGCCGCCAAACCGGTCCCCATCATCACCGCTGTTGGGGTCGCCAATCCCAAAGAACAAGGGCAAGCAATAATCAAAACTGAAACAAAAACTGTCAGAACAAAAACAAACGGTTGGCCCAACAGGAACCAAACCAGCGCCGTCCCAATAGCGACAATAATTACCCCAGGGACAAAGTAAAAAGAGACCTTGTCAGCCAAAAGCTGAATTGGCGCCTTAGACCCAATCGCCTGCTCGACCACTTTAATAATCTGGGATAACATCGTGTCGGCCCCAACTTTGGTCACCTTGATTCTCAACACTCCGGTTTGATTAATCGTCGCCCCAATGACCAAATCGCCCTTTTTCTTTTCCACCGGCAGACTCTCTCCGGTAATCGCTTTCTGATCCACTCCTGAATAACCCGAAACAATCACTCCGTCCAGGGGAATCTTTTCTCCGGGTTTAACCAAAATCAAATTACCAATCTTGACTTCAGAAACGGGTAAAACCAACTCCTCGCCATCTTTGATAACAGTGGCCGTCTTCGGCTGAAGTCCAATTAGTTTTTTGATCGCCTGGCTGGTTTTGCCTTTAGTCATCGCTTCCAAATATTTTCCTAAAGAAATGAAAACCAAGATAAAGGCAGCGCTCTCAAAATAAAAATGGGGTGTTGCCATCATCTGGGGATTAAACCAAACAACCACCGCCATCGCC
>JBDRHU010000003.1:0-3293 GCA_043816565.1 Patescibacteria group bacterium | reverse complement strand
TACACGCATAATACGTGTATATGCACAAATCATCACTTGCCCAAATATTAGGGCTATCCAAGTTTAATGTTATCAAGGTTGAGGAACTTCCAGAAAAGATACTCATTCATGTAAGACTCAGAAGAAAAACACCTGACTTCCGCAACGGGACACCCTAGGTCTGGGTAGTGTGGATAAGTTGGTAAAGTAATTTTTGTTTCTGATCCATCTGTAAAATAATTTGTTTTTGTATTTTGGTTTCTGGATCTATGTAAAATAAGGCGTACATATTGTGAGTTAGCTTGGCGGCTTTTTTAACACTCAATGGTATTTGATGTTTTTTAAGTAATCTCTCTAGTTCTTTGTAGACAGCGTAAGCTGCAAAAACAATACTCAGGTGAGCCTCAATTCTGTTTCTTTTGGAGTGGTAAATAGGTCTGATTCTAAGATCTGTTTTTGAAATTCTAAAGGCTTTTTCAATTAACCAAAGACTGGAATAGTGAGTAATGATGGTTTCTGGTTTTAGTCTAGTGTTAGTAATGTAACCTTTAAGACCATCCCACACTCCATCATCGTTAAATTTTTGATAATTAATTTGTACTTCTGCTTTACCTTGAAGTTGAAGATATTTGTTGTAACCACGGCTGCTAAGGTGTGTTTTAGTTAATTTGCCTGTTTTAACTCTTTTTTCTAGTCTCCTCAAGCCTTTTTTGCGATTGAATTGGTCTTTGGTAGCCCGACTCTTGGAGTAACTAACTATCAGTCTTACATCTTGATGTTTTTGTCCCTGTTTATCTCCTGGATTCTTAGAGATCACGCCTACTGGTTTTTGTAGACTGAGCTTTAAATCTAAGATCTGTTGTTTAACATTGCTTGATTCGTTCTTGATTCTAGCTCCTAAAATATATTCATAACCCCCGTCACTTAATGCTTGAAGGTTTTTTTGACTAAATAGTCCTGCATCAGCTACTACCACGGGCTTGTCTAGTCCAAACTTCTCTTCTAATCTTCGGATAGCTGGAATTAATGTTTTACCTTCAAAGGTGTTACCAGGGAACAACTCATAACCAAGGGGGTAACCTGTTGTTGTGGTAAGTAAACCCAACATAATCTGTGGGTGATGGAACTTTCCATCTTTACTAAAACCAGTTTTTCGTAGGTCATCCTCACTCTCTGTCTCAAAGTAAAGAGTGGTCATGTCATAGAAAACTACTTGAATTTTACCTCCCAGGAGTTGCTTGGTGTGGTTGAAAATTATAGTTTCAATTTGCTCCTGATGTTTGTCTGCTAGTTCATCAAGAAAACGATAAATTTGATCAATTTTTATCTCTACTCGCTGATATCGATAAAGATAATCAAGGCTCTTCTCAAATTAACGGGGTAAAAAAACGATCCAAGGTAGGCATGCTAGAGCCATTTTTCTAATGTAAACTTCTTTGTTTTTAAATCCATATCCTAGTCTTTTGAGTAGTTTGAACTTGGTGTGCATGCCTTCGGTATATCCATTAGTAATTCTATAATCAAAGTAGTTAAGGATGGTGTCATACCACCTCTCAAGAGTTTTAGCCCAATCAGAGGTAGTTTTTGATCTTTGTTTGTAAAGTCCTGAGATAATTACATCTAGTCTTCTTTGAGCTACCTCTCTGGTTTTGGAAGAGTACATTTCTCTTAAGGCTTCCTTAAAGAACCAGAGTACTGCCACATCTGGAAGTTTTTTAAACCACCTTTTTATCAGTTCCTGTTGTTTGTCGGTTAAGTTTTCCTTGTTCATCAGGAATAGTTTTTTAGGAGCTTTGGTCTTAAGCATCTCATTGGCAATACACCTCTCTTCATCAATCCTCTTGTTGGCATCTTGAATAATGTGGAAGTGATCAATTACTACTTTGGAGTTAGGTAAGTGTTTTTTAAGGCTTGATTTGTATCCAGCAGACATATCAATGCAAACAGCATCTATTTTTGACTTTACCTCTGAAGGGATATTTATTAAAAAGTGATCAATATCTTTCTTTTTATCTGAGGGTAGGATACTAATTACTTTAGGGATTGTGAGGTTGGTTACTGTTAGGGCCATGTCATGACCTGAGAAACTATGTCCATCCATACCAAGAGAGAATGACTTCATTTTCCGCTCTCTTTTCCAGTTAGCCTCAAAGGGTTTCATAAACTTCTTGAGGATTTCAACTTGTTTCTGGTAATGTAGTCCTGTTTTCTTTTGAGTTCCCAAGAATGACATCTCTCTTAGTTTATTAATTACTTCATCTTCAAGTAAGTCAGTGTGTCTTTGCCATTTTTTAACCATATCTAGCTTCTCATTATACGTTTTTTGGCAGTAATCACACCAAAACCTTCTCTTGTACACAATCAAGTGGGTTTGTCTGCAACCAATGGAGATGTGCTTAACTGTTTGGGGTGGTGTATGCTCATGAATCTTAGTGCTTCGCTTACCACAGCCAGTGCATACTCCTGTTTTTCTTCTGAGTCTTACATGAATGAGTATCTTTTCTGGAAGTTCCTCAACCTTGATAACATTAAACTTGGATAGCCCTAATATTTGGGCAAGTGATGATTTGTGCATATACACGTATTATGCGTGTAGCACGTTTTACCTATCAAGTGTCCAGATGAGTGGTTACCCCGTTAATTTGAGAAGAGCCGATAATCAATTGTTCCTAGCTTACTGGTGGGATAAGCTAGTCTAGCTACAACTAAGTGGCGAAATAGTTCATCATTAATCTCACCAAGCCCAATTCTGTCAAAAAGAGTTCCAAAGATTAGCTCAGGACCTAGGGTTAAAATATTTGAATTAGATAGATTTGCAATAAAAGCCTCAATAGCTAATTCAGTTGGTGATTTGATGGAAAGTAATCTAGGTTGTCCTGATAATTGGTTGATTTTCTGTTTAGCCTGAACAACTAATCTCTCCACCTGATCAGGATTTTTAGTGCACCCAATTGTTTCAACTACTTTGTAGTTACCACTCGCCTTAGAAATGATTTGGATGCTAACTGAGCCACTTTTGTTTTTCTTTTCCCGAATATACATGCACCCATTCTATCAATGGGACACCCAAAAATATACTTCATCCAGGCTAAATATTGCTGTTTTCTATGTGTTTGCGGAAGTCAGGAAATAGAGAATTGGGTGAATCAACCGACACTACTTCAGCATTACCCTTATAAAGACTGAGTTTCACTTTGCCAGTCACTTTTTGATTCATACTCTCAATATAAGCATTTAGATGATCCATGGTTGGCTCCATCCATTTGGCGTTGTAGCACATATAGGCCCACTTGCTATCAATTGTTTCTTTAAAA
>JBDRHU010000002.1:0-3226 GCA_043816565.1 Patescibacteria group bacterium | reverse complement strand
GCTGATTTAATAGATTTATTTGACGGCCAAAAGGATTTAGATAATAAATTAATTCGCGCTGTCGGAGATCCTGATACGAGATTTTCCGAGGACGCTCTTCGTATGATGAGGGCAGTTAGAATTGCAACAGAACTTGGATTTAAAATCGAAGAGAAAACTCACAAAGCAATTCAAAAAAATGCCAACTTGATAACAAAAATTGCAGTTGAAAGAGTGAAAGATGAATTGATCAAAATTCTCGCCTCACCTCATCCCTTCCAAGGCGTGACACTTTTTCGTGAGACGGGCTTAATGCAAGTTGTTTTGCCTGAGCTTGAACAAACTTTTGATGTTGGACAAAAATCTCCCGGAAGACATCACGTTTACGACGTTGGCACTCACAGCATGTTTTCTCTAAAACATGTCGCCGAAAAAAATCAGGATCCAATTGTGCGCTTCGCAACTCTCATCCATGACATTGGCAAACCGCAAACCAGAAAAGTGTTGGAAAGTGGAGTGGTAACTTTTTACAACCATGAAATAGTAAGCGCCAGAATTGCCAAGAGAATTGCCACGCGTCTTCGATTTTCCAGAAAACAGGCAGAAAGATTGTACCTGCTTGTTCGGTTCCACCAATTCACCGTCAATGAAAAACAAGCCGACTCAGCTATCAGAAGATTTATTCGAAAAGTTGGATTGGAAAATGTAACTGATATGCTTGACCTTCGGGTTGGCGACAGACTTGGTGGTGGTGCCAGAGAAACCAGCTGGCGATTGGAGGAGTTTAAGGTGCGTCTCATTGAAGTTCAAAAACAACCCTTCACTGTTCATGATCTCAAAATCTCCGGCCATGATGTGATGGAGAAATTAAATCTTAACCCCGGACCGGAAGTTGGAAAAGTGTTGGACAAATTATTTGACGAGGTAGTTGAAAATAGTGTGCCGAATGAAAAAGAGGCTTTGTTGGAGAAATTGGAAAAAGTTACTAGCTAACAATTAAAAATAAGCCCCAAGGTTCTGCTTCGTTTGGGAGAAGCACTATGCATATGTGAATGTGTCAAGCTCAGGGCAGGTATGATAGCATATTATTAATGCGCGATTCGCAATTATCAGCTAGCAAACTTAAAAATGGATTAAGCTCAAACGAGGCAAAAGAGCTTCTGAAAAAGTTTGGACCCAATGCCTTGCCGGAGACTCCTCCTCCTTCCGACTTGTCAATATTTCTATCTCAACTCAAGAGTCCTTTGGTTTATGTCTTACTTGCCGCCGGCATTGTCACCTTTATTCTAAAAGAAATTTCAGACACGACAATCATTCTTTTTGCCGTGGCTCTAAATACTGTTTTAGGTTTCATCCAAGAAAGGAAAGCAAACAAAGCTCTTCATGCGTTAAAACAATTAATTCATCCAACAGCGCATGTGATGCGAGACGGAAAGAGAATGGAAATAGACGTCGCTGAAATAGTTCCGGGAGATATTGTGATACTTAATCAGGGTAGCAAAATTCCTGCCGATGGCAAGTTGGTTGAAGCCAATCGATTTTTGGCTGAAGAGGCGATATTGACGGGGGAATCAGTGCCAGTAGCTAAATCAGTCAATAGACTCGAGTCTCTAGACTCTAGCAGTAAAGATACAAATACTAGAGACCAGAGTCCAGAGACTAAAGACCAAGTGTTTATGGGAACAATTGTTTCTGCTGGTGTTGGAACGATGCTTGTGGAGACTACCGGCAGGAACACAAAAATTGGCGAAATTGCGCTTTCTGTTCAAAAGCCCGATGAGGATACGCCTCTCAAGAAACAATTGACAACTTTTAGTAAACAAATATCGATTTTGGTTTTGATACTTCTTGTTTTTGTTTTTACGACCGGCTTGATATCGGATAAAGACATCGCCGAGATATTTACAGCTTCAGTTGCTTTGGCTGTTTCTTCTATTCCGGAAGGCTTGCTCGTTGCTCTGACTGTTGTGCTGGCAATAGGAATGCGGAGGATTTTGGCGAGGCGCGGCTTGGTAAGGACACTTGTTTCTGCAGAAACTTTAGGTGGAGTTACCACGATTTGTGTGGACAAAACGGGAACGTTAACTGACGGTAAAATGCAGGTTACAGACGTTGTTGGAAATGAAGACGAGATGGTTAGACAAATGTTGTTGGCAAATGATTTGGATGACCCGATTGTAGTCGTTGCTTTTGAATGGGCCAAGGAAAAGCTGAAAGCTTCCGCCAAAGGCGAACCAACCTCTGGTTGGGAAAACTCAAAGTTGAAGGTGGGAAGTTTGTTGAAAAAACACAATCGTTTAGACAGCATTCCCTTTTCTTCGGAAGACAGATTTTTTGCCAGTTTGCACAAATGGTCAAAAACCAAAAATATGGTTTATGTCAACGGTGCTCCTGAATTTTTACTTAAATGGACGAATTTAGACAAAGATCAAAGATCAAAGATCAAAGATCAAGTTGAAAAACTAACCAGAGAAGGGAAAAGGGTGATTGGTCTTGCTAGGAAAGAGGTTCTCTCCTCAAAAAAAACCTTGGCAAAAAAAGATGTTAAGAAAAATCTTGAATGGGTTGGGATTATTGCTTTTGCCGATCCGATAAGGCGTGGAGTGAAAGAGGCTTTTCAAGAGACAAAAGAGGCGGGAATTAAACTAATTGTCATCACCGGCGACTATGCCCAAACTGCGGTTTCTGTTATGAGCCAGCTGGGCATTGAAACTAGCAGTAAAACCATTATGTTAGGTGAAGACTTGCAAAAAATTGATTCATCCACTCTTTCGCAAAAATTATCGGGAGAAAATTCGATAAACCTTTTTGCCAGAACAACTCCGAAGCAAAAGTTAAAAATTGTTGAAGTTTTGAAAGAAAGAGGCGAGGCGGTGGCGATGATGGGAGATGGAGTTAACGATGCGCCAGCTCTCAAAAAAGCCGACATTGGCATTGTTGTTGGCGAAGCGACGGATGTTGCCAAAGAGTCGGCTGACCTAGTTCTTCTTGATTCGTCTTTTGCGACGATTGTGGCCGCCATTGAGGAAGGCAGAGGAATTTTTGACAATATAAGAAAAATTATTCTTTATTTGATGAGTGATGCGTTTGAGGGAATTTTTGCCGTTACCGGAGCGATAATTTTGGGGTTTCCCCTGCCAGTTGCGGCGGCGCAAATTCTTTGGATAAATTTAATTTCGGACGGTTTTCCGCATTTGGCGTTGACCATTGACCCCAAGCGTCCTGGACTTATGAAACTTCCACCTAG
>JBDRHU010000001.1:0-9553 GCA_043816565.1 Patescibacteria group bacterium | reverse complement strand
TTTAATTTTCTTTTTGAATTCCTCATTGGGATAGTTCTGGGAAACAACAAACTCCTGATAGATCTTTCTGGAGTCAACATTGATTGCCTCAGTCTCAATTTTCTGTTTACCCCAGAGGTATTCGGCCAACTTTAAAACCAGCCCCAACTTATTGGAGGTGGTCGGCCCGTAAACAGCAATGATTTTATTAACCTTCATTTGGTTTAAAACTTCAAATAAGACAGCGCCTCACGAGTCTCCTTGGTAAGATCATAATCAGGGATCTGACCTCTATTGACCCAAGCAAGATCATCATGTTCAGAAGACAACTTTACCTTTCCATCGAATTTTTTAACCACTGCCGTAATACAAACATATGGTAACCCGGCATATGGACCATATAAAAGAATCCTACTTTTCACCCAAACTAAGTTCAATGAAATTTTAATTTTTAGGCTGGTCTCTTCTAAAACTTCTTGTTTTAAAGCATTAAAAACATCCATGCCCAGATCCATCTTGCCACCAGGAAACTCCCACTTGTCTGGCAAAAAACGATCGCTCTTTGATCGTTTAACCAACAAAAACTTCTTGTCATTCCTAACCAATGCTCCCCTAACTATTAAGAGCACTTGTGGTCTGGGGCTAGCCATTAGTTTTTCTTCAACAGAAACTTTTTTAATTTCTCCAAAGCGTCCCAGTCATGGATTGAAACCGAAAAAATATTTTTGTTTAATTTTCCGGCAATCGCTAATTTCTTGCTGATCTCTTCGGCAGTAAACAAGTCGGTTTTGGTCAACAACAAGATCTGTTTTTTCCGAAGTAAGGCCGGCTTAAACTTTTTTAACTCCTGATTAACAATTTCATAATCGGCCTTCAAGTCGTTTGACTCGGCCGACAAGCAGTGAAGAATCAACTTGACCCTCTCGATATGTTTTAAAAACCTGATTCCTAACCCCTTACCCTGATGGGCACCCTCAATTAGACCCGGAATATCAGCAATAATCTTGTTTTCCAGCGCCCCCAAGTTAGGCTCCAGGGTGGTAAACGGATAGTTGGCAACTCTGGCTCTGGCCCCAGTTAATTCGTTTAAAAGACTACTCTTGCCAGCGTTGGGCAGGCCAATTAAACCAAAATCAGCAATTAACCGAAGAATGATCCGCAAGCGACGCTCCTGCCCCGGCTTCCCCGGCTCTCCTTCTTTGGGAGTGGTATTGGTTGAAGACCGCAACCGATAGTTGCCCCAACCCCCCATTCCGCCCTTGGCAATCAAAACCCGATCTCCGGCCCGATCTAATTTAAAAATTTCTTTACTGTCTAGGTCTTCTAAAAAACTACCGACTGGAACAATCAGCTCCATGTCCTCGCCGTTGGCCCCCGTTTTTTGCTTTCTACCTCCAAACCGACCATCTTGAGCCATGTAGAGTTTGTTTTTCAAATAGCGCTTGAGGACCATCAAATTGGGACTGGCCACGGCAATGATATCGCCCCCTTTGCCGCCGTCGCCACCATCAGGTCCAGAACCCATCCGAGGCCCAAAAGTGGCCATCCCATTGCCCCCCTTACCGGACTTGATCTTGATTTCAATTTCGTCGACTAACATGTTTTAAAAAGGCAACTTCTTTTTTAAGCGCAACCAAGCCCAGCGGGCTGAATCAATCCCGTTGAAAACCGGATACAAAAGTGGATCCAAAACCAAATCCCAACTGCCAAACTCTACCAACCTGGCCCCAAAAGGAAGCTTAAAGCGATGAAACCCGTACCACGGATCTTTCGGATCCGGTTCGAGCCCCATGCTTCCCCACATGTCAAAAGCCTGACAACCCTGCTGTTTGCCAAATTGAATTACTCGAAAACAAGTCAGATATGAAGCCATTAGGTTTCGATATTCGGTTGAAGAAGCTCCGTAAGGATAGAAAATCCGGTTACCGAAAACAAAAACCACCCAGGCCGTTAGCACTTGTCCCTGGTATGAAGCTAAAAAGATTTTCATTACCCCGGTTGGTGACAAAACCTGCCACATCTTTCTAAAATAGTCGTCCGAATGCATGTAGAACTTCTGCCTTTTTTTGGTTTCGTTGAAAAGCTTCAAAAAAGTTTCTAATCCTTCCTCGTCATTCTTTTGGTCAACCACCACCCCTTTGCGTTCTGCCAATCGAATATTGTATCGGGTTTTGGGATGCATTTGAGACAAAACCTCTTCTTCCGGTAGAGTCAGGTCCATGATAAACGAATGGGGATCAAACATAGTTCTTTTTGACGACACTAACCCCAACTTACCCAAATCACCATCATAGTTTTTTTCTTCTGCTGTCTGAATCACTCCTTTGATATTGGGCCAATCTTTGACAACAAAGTCCGGCTCGACCCGAATGAAAATTGCTTTTTGTTGTCGACCTAATTCTTTGATGGCTTCAACCATCTGGCCATCTGGCAACGGTCCTTTCAAAAACTGACCAGCCGTCCAGTTGGTTTTAGGAATTGGCCTAAACATTATCTGAGCCCCAGAAACCATCTGATCTTTTTCAAAAGCCCCCAAACGAAAAACTTTCAGTCCAATACTTTCACGAAACTCTCCCCATTGCCAACTTTGAACCGGATGGCTAGCGACTCGATTGTAGGCATCTTTTTCTTCAACAGTTATCTGACGAATAATCATGCTTTAGTTTACCACTCCCAGCTGTCTTCGTCTTGTTCAATCCAGGCAAATTGATCTTCTTCGCTTTCTTCAACCAAAAGCTCCTTTGGCAGATCTTCTAAAAACCGAGAAATGGCGTTGAAATTAGTCTGACCGAAAAACAAGCGTCGACAAGCCGAAGTTAAAAATAACCGATTTTGGGCCCGAGTAATGCCGACATAGCAAAGTCGTCGTTCTTCTTCCAATGACTCTTTGTCTTCCAGACTCCGAGAGTGAGGCAACAAACCTTCCTCCATCCCCACCAGAAAAACAGCTTCAAACTCTAGCCCCTTGCTGGCATGCAAGGTCATCAACTTAATTGACTGGTTGGTAAATTTGAACTTTTCCTTCTCCTGACTAGAGTATTCCTGTTGAACCAAAGCAATGTTTTCCAAAAAATCGATTAAGTCGGGAAACTGCCGAGCCACCGAAGACAATTCTTTGATGTTTTCCAACCGTCGATAATCATCTTCATCATCGGGATCAAATTTGTCCAAATATCCACTAGCAGTTAGAATCCTCTCTAAAAGATCTTGACTACTAAGCTTTTTGTTTTTAGAGTCTTTAATAAATCCCTCAACCTTAGCCCGCCTTCTTTTACCCAGATTCTTTTCAATTCTCTGCCAGGAAACCTGATCGGCTTGGTTTTGAAAAACTCTCAACAAGCAGATGGTGTCTTTAACCTCAGCCCGATTGTAAAACCTAACTCCGCCAATAAGGATATAGGCAATGCCGTGACGGATAAAAGCTTCTTCTAGTGACCGGGATTGAGCATTAGTCCGATACAAAACAGCAATTTTGGTCGGATCAATACCAGAGTCGACCAATTGCTTGATTTTCTCGGCCACAAATTCGGCCTCACTATCACCCGTTTGAGCCCGGAAAACAACAATCTTTTCGCCCTGATTGTTTTGGGTAAACAATTTCAGAATCGGGTGCTTTTCATTTTTGCTAATAACCGCATAGGCGGCATCCAAAATTGTTTGGGTCGACCGATAATTCTGCTCCAGGTTAATGGTTTTGATTTTGGGAAAATTGCTTGACAGGTTGCTTAGGTTGCGATAGTCGGCCCCCCGCCAAGAATAAATTGCTTGAGAAAAATCACCAACCACCGTCAGGTTCTGACTTTTGCCAGAAAGTAACTTTGTCAAAAAATACTGTGCCTTGTTGGTGTCCTGATACTCATCAACCAGAACATATTGGTAGTAGTTTTGGTATTTTGACAAAACCGCCTCATTGTCCTTAAGCAGATTAACGGTTAAAAACAACAGATCGTTAAAATCAACCGCTCCAGTTTTTTTTTAATCGCTTTTGGTACTCAAAGTAAATATTGCCAAAAGATCTTTGCCAAGGACCGCTAACCGATTCCAAAAAAGTGCCAGCATCAATCAAGTCGTTTTTGGCCGATTCGATTACCTTCAGCGCCGCTTCGGGTTTAACCCGGCTGTCAGCCATTCCCAGATCTTTGACAATTGTTTTAACCAGCGCCAACTGGTCATTCTCGTCATAAATAACAAAAGACCGGTCCAGGCCAATCGCCTGACCGTCTCTTCTTAAAGCATAGGCAGAAAAAGAGTGAAAGGTACCGGCAAACAAACCGGGCGGGGAGCGTTCCAGTCCCAACAAATCCAAAAGCCGGGTTTTCATTTCGCCGGCAGCCTTGTTAGTAAAAGTCAACAGTAACAACCGGCCCGGCTCCACCAATCCCTGTTGAATTAACCAAGCGGCCCGATGGGTCAAAACCCTAGTTTTACCACTACCAGCTCCGGCTAAAACCAACAGTGGTCCGCCTTGATAGGTAACTGCTTCTTGTTGGGCCGGATTTAACCCCGACAATAAATCTGACATCGACCCATTTTAACAGAAGCGAAGCTATCTGCTTGGCAGAAGCGAAGCTATCTGCTTATTTGGTAAACAGAAACTTCTCCTTGGTGGAAAACCAAATCCCCCATCCTGGCAAAACGATTCTCAACCAGGTTGGGATATTTTTCCCTTTCCAGAGGCCCGACCAAAACATATTCCACTTGGTATTGGTCAAGTAACTGCCGAGCCCGACTATCGTCTTCCCCCTGGTAGATATCGTTAACATCAGTGGCTCTTTTGCCTGGCTGGTCATAGCCTCCTCGCCAAAGCCATTCGTGAACCAACCAACCCTCCACCGTTGGCAAGCCAGTCATCGCCGATAGGTGGTTGTAAAGAGTATAGCTGTCCCCAACTGCCTCCAAAACTACCGGTTGACCGGTGACGTTTTCGTTAAACCACAAAACCGCTTGATAATTATCCGGATAGCTGTTTTTCAAAAAGTCCATTCCGTAGAGCCCTTTGTATTCTTTTAACCCTCCGTAGTAACCCCGCAGAGTAAAATAGGGATAAATCATTTGGGCCAAAAAACCCAAAACAAAAACCGCCAAGAAAACAATCTTTAAAATTGGTTTCTTAAGCCCTGACTTTAACCGCCAAAAAATGTAACCAGAAGCCAGACAGTAAATCATGAAAGACTGGTAAACCAGTTTAAACATGGTGTTGGCCCGATGATATTCGGCAATGTAAATGTCTTTGATATAAACCAACTCGGGAATGATGATCAGAACCGTTGCCCAAAAGGTGGCTACGAGGACAAAAATATCAGCCACCGCTAATTGCTTTCGTCGACGAACCGACCAAATCCAAAACAACAAAGACAGCAACCAGAAAAATCCCCAAAGAACCAACAACTGCCACCACAAAGAATGAGCCTCAACCAACTTAATCCCCTCAGTCATCGGTGAAAAAGACAGAGCAAAAGGTAGAGCAAAAACAATTGATGAGACCAAAACAGTTAACCCCCAAAACAAAGTTTTAATCAAATCCCTGGAAACAAAAAGGAAAAACATTCCCAACAAGGCCCCATAAATGGGAAAATCCCAAGAGTTGGTCATATACATCAGCCCCAAGAGCCAACCGGAAATGACCAGCCCAGGCAAAGCTTCTTTCCAAGTCCACTCTTTTTTCTCTCTTAACCCCAAGCCAATCACCAACAGTAAAGACAAAAACAATAAAACCGTTGGGATGTTGTTCATGTGACCATGCAAATCAGCCACCACAAAAGAATAAGCCGGAAACTCATGAATAGTGGCGTCTTTCGGATTATCAGGACAGTAACCTATGAAGCGTGTCGCGTTTGGATACCAATAAGTCAACGACCCGTCACAGTATGGTTTTTTAAAAACTCTCGTTTGAAGGTTGTAAATCAATGGATGGAGGTTGGCCCCTAAAACTAAAAGCAAAGCGCCGGCTAAAGCTGCCATCAACAAGCGACTAGTAGAAACTTTCTTTTTAACACTGGCAATCAAACTAGCAATCAAAACCAAGCCTCCCGTGAAAGTCATGGCAAAAATGGTGCCAATCATCAGATTGTAAGTAACCGCTGGTTCGATTGCCGTCAGCTTAGTTAAAACCGCCGCCTGAAGATGACCAAAGTAATAGTAATTAATCCCTTGTCCGGCAAACCAGATATCTGCCGGCGGAAACCACTTGGATCGCAAAATTGAATTAACAAAGCCGAAGTCCATAAACTTCTCCAGCCCTTCAATGCTGGGCTGAAATCCTCGGACCAAAGACCAACCGGTCAATCCTAACAGGAAAAGTATCTCTATCAACAAGAATCGCTTCCAATTACTTCTGAGCAATTTCCAAAAATGCTTGCCCCTGGTCGGATCAGCCAAATAGTACAGATCTAGAATCGCCACCAAGACCAGGATTAAAACTAATCCCTGTCGGCCAAACGGTAGCAAGTGAAAACGACCACCCAAGAAAGCCAGATATGATAAAACCAGCAAACCAATTGTCTTACCAGACAGCCAGCCCCGGTCCCAAAGTCGAGACAAAAAGACCAGCGCTGCTGGCAAAAACAATATTCCTAATCCTAAGAGGGCCAGCCACCAATACAAAATAGTTGATAGGTCACCCAGAATCATCAACTCATTCTAGCAATTGTGTATAATCATTGACAATGACAAGGGTGAAAATTGCGTTTGACCTAGACGGAGTTTTGGTTGGCAAGCCGTTTTTTGTCCCCAAAGCTTTGCTGGAACTACTAGTCCGCTCTCCCAAGCAAGGCGCAAAAAAATATCGTTTTCCCAAGTCGAAGATAGAAATTCTGATAAGAAAGTTGAGCCATCACTGGTTTTTTAGGCCGCCGCTGAAAAACAACCTAAAAGTCACCAAACGGCTTTGTCAAAACCCGAAAATTGAAGCCCACATTATTTCTGGCCGTTATAGTTTTTTGATCAACCGAACTCGATCTTGGGCCAAAAAACATCAACTTGATTCCCTTTTTAAATCAATCAATATCAATCTAGACAATCAACAACCGCATTTATTTAAAGAAAAAATGCTCGGCCAATTGGCAATTGATTATTTTTTTGACGACGATCCGATTACAGTTGATTACCTGAAAAAGTCTCAGCTTAAAACCAAAATCTATCTAGTTAAAAAAGATGATGACCAAAAAATCAAGAATCCTGATTTCGCTAACCTACTATCTGCCTAACATCAGCGGAGTTAGCATCTATGCTCAAACCTTGGCCGAGGAGCTGAGTAAAAAGGGATATCAAATCAAAATTATTACTTCACAACATCAAAGGTCCCTGCCCAACAGAAAGCGACAGGGTGATATAGAAATTGCCAGAATTCCCTATCTTTTTAAGTTTGGCAAGGGGATTTTTATGCCCAGTTGGTTCTTGAGGGGACAAAAAATGGTTAAAAAATGCGACTGGTTGATCTGTCACCTCCCCCAAGTTGAAGCCCTGTCACTGATTCTACTAGCGAAAGTTTTAAAGAAAAAAACACTTGTTGTCTACCATTGCGATGTAAGGCTTGGGAACGGGATCGTTGACAAAACAATCGAACACGCTTTGCTATTTTGTAATTTCCTCTGCTGTCTTCTGGCGGACAGGATAGTCAATTCCAGCAAGGACTATGTCGAGCACTCATGGCTACTTTCAAAGTTTGAAAATAAAATCAAAATTATTCCCCCTCCTGTTAAGGATGTTTCGTTACTCTGGTCGACACAAAACCGCGTCAGCAAAAAAACAAAAAAAATGTTTATCAAAAACAAAGAAAAATACCGGGTGGGCTTTGTCGGACGTCTGGCGGCAGACAAAGGCATAGAATATCTACTAAGGTCGATTCCCTTCTTGGAAGCCCTGGGGCCAAAAAAGGCAGTCTTCCTTCTAGCCGGCCCCAAAGAGGTAATCGGAGAGGAAAAATACGTTGCCAAAATCGAGAAACTAATCAAAAAAAACAACGACCGCGTTTTTCACCTTGGACCACTATCTACCAATGATCTTGCCTATTTTTATCGCAACATCGATGTCTTGGTCTTGCCAAGTGTCAACTCCACCGAGGCGTTCGGCATGGTACAGGTTGAGGCGATGCTTTCCGGGGTACCAGTGGTAGCAAGTGACTTACCAGGCATCCGTGTGCCCGTTCAAAAAACCGGTATGGGCGAAGTTTTTATCCCCAAAAACCCAAAATCTTTAGCAAAAAAAATAACAAAGCTATTGGTCAATGAACAAAATTATTTCAGACCGAAATCAAAAGTCCAAAAACTGTTTGCCCTCGAAAAAATAACAAATGCTTATGTGGAAATTTTAAATAAGCGCTCGAAGTAGACACAAGGGATTCATTCTTAGAATACCGAAATAACTTTCGCAAGGTGTGGCGCAAGAACAATTCTGTGGCGGGTTCCTTATTTTAAGACCCTTTCTAACATCACCAACAACAATACTCTTTAGTGAACACTGGTTAATTTTCCCGTAGGGATCAATATGAAAAGTGTTTTCCCCGGCCACACAGGGAATAGCCTCGTCCTTCAAGAAAAGTTTCAAAAAAATAAGCTGGATAACGTCTTCCGCCCTTCTGGCCTTGTAGTTATCCAAAAAAATTCGCACCTCCTTCTTGATCTCTTCTTTGTCCAAAAAGAAATCACCCTCCTTTCCCTTGTGATTGTACCGTTCAGATTTTTGAGCAAAACAAATAACAATGTCATTTGCACTGATACCTGTCTCTTCCAAAAATTTTCGCATCTTCCCCCGATTGTAATTGGAAATTGTATAGCTGTAGTGAAAAGAAAGTCTTCTGTCTCCCAAGCTCTTTAACTCTCTAAAAAGTTCCCTTGCCGAGTTGTAACCGTTTTTGATACCAGAAATTTTATTGTGCGTTTCTCTCTTTCCGTTTAAACTAACAGCCACATGAAGTTTTTTTAAACGTGGATGTGCCAAAATCTTTTTCACATTATCCATAACCCTTTCTTTGTCAACCCCGTTAGTGACGAGATTGATATAAGAAAGACTTCCTGTCTCTTCAAGTGCGGCGAAAACAATATCCAAAAAGTCTTCCTTTATAAAGGGTTCCCCTCCAGAAAAAGTAATTTGGTCTATCCACGGGTGCTTTCTGAAAAAAAGACGATAGTCTTTAACTCCCAGCTCTTTTTTCAAACCAAGGGGTTCGCGCTTATAGATTTTCCAAATATCACACGTTTTGCACCTCGAGTTGCAAAGATTAGTTAGGGCAACGTCTAGCTTTCGGTAACGATACAAACCAAGTAGTGTCAAAAGGTTTTTAATCATTTTAAAAAACCAAGGGGTTCGTCTTCCAAAATAATTTCGTATATTCGTTCTTTTGAAAATTTTGCCCTGTTTTCAAAAATAATCACTTTGGGATGGTCATAAACAGTAAATGTCTCGTCGGCAAAGTCATCTTTCAAACAAAATTTTATTACCATTGGTAAAAAGAAACAAGGGTAAGAGGAAAACTGTGCCACCCGAGAAAACCCCAAAGAACCACTAAAAAGAAGTTCGTAATAGTTTTTGGCAATTGGATATCTTGAATCAACCTTTGGGATTGAACCATATAAAC